>QIIJ01000067.1 GCA_003232595.1 Aurantimonadaceae bacterium
TGTGACTTTACCCTGCATGGTATCGCTGATCGCACTGGCAGGTTTTGTTGGTCTGGTTCGTTCTCCGACTGCCTTCGGACTACCCTGTGAGCGCGAAGCGCGATAATGTTTGCACATTTCAGGTTGTAACCGGGTTTCACTCAATAATTAACCCTGTTGGTGTCGCTAAATTAGAGTTTGGTATTGACTTTTGCTGTTCAATAATATTGGGTCCAATTATGAAATTGGATACTATAAGCACAACAACCACTGTCACGAATGCCATCCGCGAACTGATCATCGGCGGTGGCATCAAGCCCGGCGCCCCACTGCGGCAGGATTACCTCGCATCACGCCTAAGCGTTAGCAGAACGCCCTTACGGCATGCCTTAAGAGCGCTCGTTGCAGAAGGGCTTGTGAAATATGATGATTTTCGCGGGGCTCATGTGGCCACGATTGAGCCATCTGATATCGTTGACGTTTTCGAGATGCGGATGGCATTGGAGCCTATGGCACTGGCAAGCGCGTTTCCCGCTTTGAGTAAAATTGATCTTGCAAAGGCGGAAATTGCCATCGATGCGGCAGAAAGTGAGTCGGCTGGACTTGTTCAGGCCCGGTTGAACTGGGAATTTCACAGCGCGCTTTATTTGCCCAGTGGCCGGACAGCTCTCCTGGAAGTGATCGACAACCTCAACCGTTCCGGTGCGAGGGCAGAGATTGTTGCTGCATCAATTGGCGAACGCCCTGACAAGTCAGCTTGCGAGCACCTGGCTCTGTTAAAGGCCTGTCGCGACGGCGCGCTTTCCGGAGCGCTCAACATCCTCAAGGACCACTTGACAGCCGCACGCGATGACACGCTGGCGACGTTGAACCAGGTTTCCGGGAATTAAGGAATTTCAAATGCCAATCAACAACAGAATTGCATCTTTCAGCGACGAGATGACCGAGTGGCGGCAACATCTTCATCAAAACCCGGAACTTTCCTATCAGGAGTTTGAAACGGCAAAATTTGTCGCTGAAAAGCTGGAGAGTTTTGGCATTGAGGTAACCAAAGGTATTGGCGGCACGGGTGTTGTTGGTGTTTTGGAAGGCTCAAAGGGCGATGGCCCGACGATTGGCCTGCGTGCGGATATGGATGCGCTGGCAATTGAGGAGAAAAACGACTTCCCTCACAAATCAAAAAATCACGGGATCATGCACGCCTGTGGCCATGATGGCCACACAACAATGCTTCTGGGCGCGGCCAGGCATTTAGCCGAAACCCGTAATTTTGCTGGCCGGGTAGTGTTCATCTTTCAACCCGCTGAAGAAATGGGCGGTGAGGACGGAGGAGCGGCAAGGATGATCCGCGAAGGTCTGTTCGACCGCTTTTCCTGCGATGAAATCTATGGAGTGCACAACTGGCCCGGCATGGATGTGGGTGACTTTGCCGTGAAGGCCGGACCTATGATGGCGTCGGGCGATGGGTTCGAGATTCATATCCGGTCGGGGGGAATGCATGCGGCACAGCCGCAAAAAGGCGTCGATGTCGTATTAACAGCTGGCCATGTCGTTGTGGGATTGCAACAGTTGGCTGCGCGCAATACTGACCCGTTGAGTTCCATTGTTGTCAGCGCGACGCAGATACATGGCGGAGACGCATACAATGTGATCCCCAATGAGGTGGTCATACGTGGCACAGTCCGCGCTTTTGATCCCGACACCCGTTCCGCAGCAGAACCTGCTCTTCGGCGCATTGTCGATGGTATATGTGCTTCAACTGGCGCCGAAGCGGAAATCTCCTACACACGGCAATACCCGACACTGGTAAATGACCAGAACGCAGCCGTGATCTCGCAAGCAGCCGGTGAGAAAGTATTCAATTCAGTCAATGTCACGCCGCCTCAAACGATGATTGTGGAGGATTTTGCCTTCATGCTCGAAGATCGGCCAGGTTGTTATGCATGGGTTGGCAATGGCCCTGATACTGATGGACGCATCCTGCACAGTGCCTGGTTCGATTTTAACGATGAAGCGCTGGCCTTCGGTGCGTCCTATTTTGCAGCGCTGGTTGAGAGAGCATAACGGCTTGGTGCCATAACGGCAACCCATACGCCAATATCCGCCAGCCGATTATCCATTCCCTCAATCTTGCATATGTTGCCTGACACAACCTTTCGATCATCCACACCCCCAGTAAATAGGGACAGGTAACTAGGGACAGTATGTAATTTACCCCTTTCTCAATCGATTACAATCGGCGTGCAGTTTAGCAGACACTCCTCACCCGCAATTCTCCAGCACCAGCCGCACCACTGCCTCCCCCTGCTCTTCAATCAGCATGTGTCCGGTGTCTTTAAACACATGGGTTGCAATCAGGCCTGGGAGTTTGTGGGCCTGTCTGGTCGGCAGGATGTTGTCCTGGGTGCCCCACAGGATTTTGATCGGGAAACCCGCATCCACCAGTGGTGCAAGCGGGATGACGCCCTGAGGCTTGCCATCAAACAACAGAGCAGCGATTTTCACAAGCGCATCCGTTGCACCCGAAGCCTTGCGGGCTAATGCCTCCTGCCGATAGAATTCATCGGAAATTTCCGCATTAAAGCCGAAAAACTGCGGCATGATGCGGCGAAAATCCGCCTCACTTTCCGCCGCCGCAAAAGCCAGAAGGACCCGGTGGTTGATTTCCGGCCCAAAACCGCCCGGTGCAAGCAGGGTGAGCGATGCTACTTTTTCCGGTGCAAACAGACCGACGAGGGCCGCCGCCGCCCCGCCCATGGAAAAGCCCACAATATGAGCCCTGTCGATTGAGCACGCGGCAAGCTCGTCAATCACCGCACGCGCCGCAACTTTAGGTTCGCCAAAATCGGGATAGTCGAGCGAACCGCCATGGCCGGGCAGATCAAAGGCCAGGGTCGCATGGTGCTTGCAAACCCGCGCCTGTATCTGTTCCCAGTTTTGCGCCCGCCCGCCAAAGCCGTGCAGAAAGACGACTGGAGAACCAAACGCCTGCCCTTTGATCTTTGGCCGTTTTTCAATACAGAACAGCCTCTTGTGCGGATCAGCCATCAGCGCGCCAATATACGGTTGGCCGCCGAGACCACCGCCTCAAGCGAGGCCGCAACAATGTTGGCATTGATGCCCGCGCCAAACAGCCGCCCGTCACCATATTCAACTTCCATATAACAGATCGCCGTTGCGTCCGAACCCTGCTGCAGCGAATGCTCGGAATAATCAGCAACCGAAAACTCAATGCCGAGATATGTGCAAAGCGCATCAACAAACCCATCCACCGGCCCGGTACCATGGCCGGTAACAGTGACTTTTTTATCGCCGTCCAGCAAGGTTGCTTCAACAATGCGCTGACCCGGATTTTCCGTGTCCGGCAGGGTGGTATGATCGAGAAATTTCAGCCTGACACCGGGTTGCTCCACATAACGCTCCATAAAACGCTGATAAATTCGCGCCGCCGAAATTTCCTTACCCTCCTGATCAGTGATTTGCTGAATATCACCACTCATTTCCACCTGCAGGTTGCGCGGCAGCTTTAGCCCGTAGTCTGCTTCCATGAGATAGGCGACCCCCCCCTTGCCGGATTGGGAATTGATGCGGATGATCGCCTCATAGGAGCGCCCCACATGCTGGGGGTCGATTGGCAGATAAGGCACTTCCCAAAGGCCGGAATTGGATTTCTCCATCGCCTTCATGCCCTTGTTGATCGCATCCTGATGGGAACCGGAAAAAGCCGTATAGACCAGTTCGCCCACATAAGGGTGCCGCTCCGGAATTTTAAGCTGGTTGCAATATTCATAGACCCCCTTGATACGGTTGATGTCGGAAACATCAAGTTCCGGGTCCACCCCTTGCGTCATCATATTAAGCGCAAGGGTCACCACATCAACATTGCCGGTGCGTTCGCCATTGCCAAACAAGGTGCCTTCGACCCGGTCGGCCCCGGCCATCAATGCAAGTTCGGTCGCTCCAATACCGGTACCCCGGTCATTGTGCGGGTGCAGCGACAAGATAATCACATCACGATTATCAAGATTGCGGCTCATCCATTCAATCTGGTCGGCATAGACATTGGGTGTGGCCATTTCCACCGTTGATGGCAGATTGAAGATGACCGGGTTATCAGGCGTCGGCTGGAGAACCTCGCGCACCGCATTGCACAAGCGAGAATTCCAGTTCGGTGCCGGTAAAGCTCTCCGGCGAATATTCAAACCGGAAGCCGCCACCGGCTTTGTCAGCCATGTCGGCAATCATTTTTGCCGCATCAACAGCAATTTGCTTGATCCCGGCCCGGTCCTTGCCAAAAACCACCCGCCGCTGCAGCTCAGAGGTCGAATTATAAAAATGCACAATCGGATTATTGGCATCCTCAAGGGTCAGTTCAGGGCGGCATTGCACCAGAACCTGAAGCGAAACATCGTCAGGCACATTGCCTTCCCCGATGCACCAGCGGGCAAAATCAAAATCGGTTTGTGAGGCGGAAGGAAAACCGATTTCAATTTCCTTAAACGCCATATCGAGCAGCAGGCCAAACATCCGGGCTTTTCGTTCATGGCCCATCGGATCAATCAGCGCCTGATTGCCGTCACGAAGATCGACCGAGCACCAGATCGGGGCCTTGGTAATGGTCTTGGTGGGCCAGGTTCGGTCGGGCAAATCGACGGGCGGATAGGGGCGGTATTTCTGTGCGGTCTCCAGCATCATGGTGCTGTTCCTTCTGTGCGGTATGCAACGGGCATGTCCATGTGCACTGTTGCAATCCTGATTATAAATTCTGGATGGGGCGAGGCAAGCCATGATGTTCAACTGATCATCAAACCGGTCACCGAACGCTTGCTCTAACGAGCCCGATGACCGCCAATAAGGCCAGGTAGAAGAACCGATAGATCAGGCATCGCCACGCCATACAAACGTGCGGGATTCGTGCAAACGGATTTACTGATCATGCTCATGTCGGCGAGATTAGCCCAGCCTGCCCTGCCTGACAAGAAAAAACACCGCACACAGATGGCCCGTCAAAAAAATCGCCATTTGCTTAGAATTTTAACCATTCCCTTAGCCGCAAAATAGCATTTTGTTGTTAGTTTGTCGGTTGGAATCAACTGGAGACTGCCCAAAATGGCCACGCAAAATTATTACGGTACAAACAACAGAGATCGTATAAACGGTCGCGACAGCGCCGATCCGGCTGATGTTGATATCATCTATGGTTTTGATGGAAACGACCGGCTTTCCGGTCGAAAGGGCAATGACGTCCTCTATGGCGGCAACGGCAATGACCGGCTTAATGGCGATGAGGGCAATGATACACTTGATGGCGGCAGTGGCAATGACCGCCTCAGGGGTGGTGACGGCGATGATATTCTCGACGGCGGTTATGGTGAAGACCGGCTTGAAGGTGGCGCGGGCAACGATATTCTCATGGCCGGATATGACCTTGGCAACGGCGACCGCTTTGACGGCGGCAGCGGCATTGATACCTATGTCATTCATGGCACAGCGGTCAGAAATTTTGCCTTCAATATCGATCTGAATACCGGCAGGGACCAGTACAACAACCGCTACAACAATATCGAAAACGTCACCGGCGGCAATGGCAATGATACAATCACCGGTGATGACAACGACAATGTGCTTGAAGGCATGGGCGGCAATGACATCATTAAAGGCGGTGACGGCAACGACACGGTTTCCGGTGGCAATGGTGACGACGAACTGTATGGCGGCAACGGCGATGACACGGTGGTCGGCGGGGTTGGCAACGATCTCATGTATGGTGACGATGGCGCTGACCGGCTCAATGGCCGTTCCGGAGTCGATACTATTTATGGCGGTACCGGAAACGACCGCATAGATGGTGGCTCCAGCAGCGATTTCCTCTATGGCGAAGATGGCGACGACTATATAATCGCTGCCAGCGGCAACGATTATGTCGAGGGCGGCGATGGCAACGACGCGATCTATGGCGGCGTCGGCCATGATGAAATCCTCGGCGGTGATGGTGCAGATGTGCTGCGCGGCGATGGTGGTAACGATAACATAAAAGGCGAAGCCGGCGACGACACCCTTCGCGGTGGTTCAGGCAACGACACCCTTAATGGCGGCGACGGCAACGATTCAATTTCCGGCGATCTTGGCCACGATATTATCTTCGGCGGTGACGGCAATGATGCCATCAACTCCGGCGGCGGCAACGACACCGTAAACGGCGACGGCGGCAATGACCGGATTTACACCTGGTCGGGTAATGATATCGTCGATGGTGGCGCTGGCAATGATGTCATCAAGGGTGGCCTCGGCCATGACACGCTTTCCGGCGGTGCCGATAACGACATCGTATTTGGCGAAGGTGGCAACGATCTGATCAATGGTGATGGTGGCAACGATCGCATCAACGGTGGATCAGGCGGCGATGAGATCAACGGTGGCGCTGGCAATGATGTCATCAAGGGCGGCCTCGGCCATGACACGCTTTCCGGCGGCGGCGACAATGACACCGTACTTGGTGAAGGCGGCAATGATGTTATCAACGGTGATGACGGCAACGATCGCCTCGATGGCGGGTCAGGCAATGACGAGTTAAACGGCGGCGCAGGCGTTGATACCATCACCGGTGGTCTTGGCCACGACATTGTTCGGGGCGACGATGGTAACGACAAGCTCTATGGCAATGGTGGCAATGACATCATCGAAGGTGGTGCCGGCGATGATCTGCTCAGTGCAAGTTCCGGCCACGATTTCCTCTCCGGTGGTCAGGGCAATGACACTATGACCGGCGGCTGGGGTACAGAAACCTATTCATGGATCGAAACCGATGGAATTAGTGGCACCAATGCCTGGACCGACAATATTACTGACTTCTCGGTGGTCGACATTCTCGATTTCCAGGCATTCGGCCTTGCCGGTGGTGTTACTGATGTCAACTTGACAGAAGTTGGCGGCAGCACAATCGTCTCAGCCCTGCTGGGTGGCATAATGCAAGATGTCGTTGTTCTCGACGGCCGCACCAATATGGATGTCAATGATCTGTTCAACGACGGATTGCTGCTGGTATAAACCCGAGGAAAAACAGCGGC
>QIIJ01000608.1 GCA_003232595.1 Aurantimonadaceae bacterium
TTCCGGCCGCATTCGCGATACTCCATTGATTCTCTGCTGACGAATATCCGATAACACTTTGCACGCTATCTGTCCTGACGATGACGGGATTAGCTTTATTTTCTGTTTCATTTGTGCAAGCATATATTCAGCCTTTTCTATGTATTCAGGAATCAGCCATGACCGTTACCCGTCGCACAGTCTTAAAAACAAGTGCTGCTGCACTCGCAGCCGGATCAATGGGAATTGCCTCGACATCTGTCTGGTCCCAGGCAACAACCAACCTCGGGTCGGTAAAAATTGACGTGTTGAGCGACGGAAAACTGATCCTGCCGACAAGCTTTGTCATTCCTGATGCGCCCGAAGAAGAACTTGTCGCCCTGCTTGGAAAATACAAACTGCCGACCAACTCTGGTGCGTGATGGCGAAAGAATCATTCTTTTTGATGTGGGTTCTGGTCCAAATTTTATGCCCAGTTCCGGTAAACTTGTTGATGCAATGGCAGAAATTGAACTCGATCCCTCTACGGTGACCCACGTTGTTTTTACCCATGCCCATCCAGACCATCTGTGGGGCCTGCTTGATGATTTCGATGAATTGATATTTTCAGAAGCCAAATACATGATTTCAAAACCGGAATGGGATTTCTGGATCGATCCGTCTACGTTTGATAAAATGCCCGAAGACCGTCAGGGGTTTGCGGTTGGTGCCAGGAAATATCTGAGCTTTCTTGAGGAGAAGATCACACGTTTCAACTATGGCGAGGAAATTTTACCCGGTATTCTCGCACTCGATACCCATGGTCATACACCGGGCCATTCGTCGTTCGAAATCCGCTCTGGCAGCGACAGCCTGTTGATATTGGGTGATGCGATAACCAATCACGCCATCTCATTTGAAAAACCCGGCTGGCGCATCAGTTCTGACCAGGATGCCGAACAGGGAATAAAAACCCGGAAAATGCTGCTCGACAGATTGGCATCGGAGAAGATGCAGATGGTCGGTTATCACCTGCCCTATCCCGGTATTGGCCGTGCAGAGGCAAAAGACGGTGCCTTCAGATTTGTTGCCGCTTAGAGTACGCGAAACATCGTATGGTGTTTATTACTTGCATGCGGTCGCACTTCACGGGACCATCGTCCCCGATCAACAGCCGTAGCCCATGCTTCACTTTTCAAAACATCGGGTGATTCAATCTCATAAATTGCCGAATAAACCGGATTTGCTGCCGGTTTTGAAACTTCCTCACCACCGATCGCCAGGCTAAACTGTTCTCCCTTTAGCCGGGTAACCGAAATTACACCCGGCACCTCCATCAAATAGGGCACATGCTCGTTGTCATAAACTTCGTTAAACAGCTCTTCGTATTCTGCTTCCACGTCCATCGCTGCAATGAAAATGTATTTAGATGATATCGCCATTGATTAATCCGCCGGATTTCAGGTTTTAGTGTGTCGCCAATTCCTTGGGCAGTTCAGCAGGAACCAGGGTTACGCTCTCACCGCAACCGCAGGCCGATGTCTGGTTCGGATTGTTGAATACAAAACCCGAACGCAATTTGGTAACTTCGTAGCCAAGCTCGGTTCCAAGCAGGAACAGAACCGCATCCGGTGCCACATAAACCGTCGCCCCGTTGCTTTCGACCATATCGTCCTTGGGGTCCGGTTCACTCACCAGATCAACGGTGTATTCCATGCCCGCGCAACCGCCGTTCTTGACACCAATGCGGATGCCCAGCGCTTCATCTTTCGCGTTGGCGACAACATCGCGAATGCGGTTTTCTGCAACGTCTGTAAGGGTTATTACCTGAAATCCAGCCATCGATTTTCTCCTTATACGTACCAGCCAAGAGCCACCTGCGCCTCTTCGGAAAGGCGTTCCGGTGTCCACGGCGGATCAAACACCATTTTCACTTCCACATGGGCAACGCCCTCAACTGAGCTAACAGCGTTTTCGACCCAGATCGGCATTTCACCGGCAACCGGGCAACCGGGTGCGGTGAGCGTCATATCGATCAGCACATTGCGGTCGTCATCTATGTCTACCTTGTAAATTAACCCGATTTCGTAAATATCCGATGGAATTTCCGGGTCGTAGACTGTTTTTAATGCGGCAATGATATCTGTCGTCAATCGCTCGATTTCGGCCTGGGGAATAGCAGAGCCTGCGCTTTCAATTTCCACTTCATTGGGAACTTCTGCGCTGTTTGCAGTATTTTGTGATTGTTCACTCATGAGAAAAATGTCCTTGCCTTTTCCAGTGCCTCAACCAGCGTGTCAACTTCCGCCCTGGTATTATACATGCCGAAGGATGCCCTGCATGTGGAGGTTACACCATAGCAGTTCAAGAGTGTTTGTGCACAATGGGTGCCAGCCCGCACCGCGACTCCTGCCCGGTCAATGACCATGGAAACATCATGGGCGTGAATACCTTCAAGCTCAAAAGCGACAATTGCACCTTTACCTGGTGCATTACCAAATATGCGTAGTGAATTGATTTTGCTCAATTCCTGGTGAGCATATTGAATTAAGTCTGCCTCGTGTGCCGCAATATTTTTCAGACTAATTCCAGTCATATAGTCAACCGCTGCCCCAAGACCTATGGCTTGCACAATCGGCGGTGTACCAGCCTCAAAACGATGGGGAGGATCGGAATAGACAACATTGTCTTCTGTTACCTCCAGTATCATTTCGCCACCGCCCATAAAGGGCTGCATCTTTTCAAGCGCTTCTTTTTTGCCGTAAAGCACACCAATGCCGGACGGGCCATAGACCTTGTGGCCGGTAAATGCGTAATAGTCACAATCAAGGTCCTGCACATCAACCGCCATGTGGACGGC
>QIIJ01000472.1 GCA_003232595.1 Aurantimonadaceae bacterium
AGGTCCAGATAATTGCAGTAAGCAGAAAGCCGATAGAAGTACCCATCAATATGCCGAGATAGGTGCGCGCACCTTTTTTTGCCTCATCGGTTTGTTTGTGGGCGACAAGCGGATAGGTGGAAATGGTCAGAATTTCATAAAAAACGAACAGGGTGAACATATTGGCAGCAAAGGCTATGCCCATGGCAGCCGCGATCGCCACTGAGAAGCAGGCAAAAAAGCGCGTGTGATGTTTCTCGTTGTTGCCACGCATATAGCCGATGCCAAACAGATGGGTGACGATCCACAGACCGGATGCAACGGTTGCAAACAAAAGACCCAGTGGTTCAGCATTCATGGTAAGCGAAAGCCCCGGCATGACCGTTATCAGGGTCAATGACGCATCAGCATTGGCCGGATATTCGCTCAGCAGGAACATCACCACGCCAAACAATAATATCGATGATACAAAGGTCATGCCATCGCGCAGGTTTTCACGCTCTGCGCAGATTCAGGATAGTCGCCACAAACGGAATAATCAGGGTAAGCGCGAAGGCGGTTTGTGTGTCCATCATTATTGTCCCGCTGCCTGACTTGCCGGGCCTATCAGCGCATCGGCTGCCGCCCTCGCTGAAGAAAGCGTAAGTTCGGTATCAAGACCGAAATAGATACTTGCCAATACCATTGCCCATGTGGGTATCAATAGAGAGAGCGGCGCTTCTTTTACAACCACATCTTTCTCTGCATCTTTCAGATACAACACCTCGACGACCTGCCAGATATAGATAATGGCGATCAGGGACGAGGCGACGATCAGCAGAACCATCCACCACCAGCCTTTTTCCAGCGCACCGGTAATCAAGACCCATTTGCTGATAAAGCCCGCTGTTCCTGGAATACCGATCAGGCTCAGTCCGCCAACAACAAATGCGCCGCTGGTCCAGGGCATCTGTTTTCCAAGGCCGGCCATTTTTGGAATGAATGATGTGCTGGTCTGGTAAATTATGGCACCCACCGCCATAAACAGGGCTGCCTTGGTCACTGCGTGATTGAACAGGTGAATCATTGTAGCGCTTAAGCCGGTATTGCTGAAATATCCGATACCCAACAGCATGTAGCCAATTTGAGCAACGCTGGAATAGGCCAGAGTCTTTTTCAGGTCGGACTGAAACACTGCAATGATGGATGCGGCAAACATTGCGATCACTGCAAATGGCAGAATGATCAGAGTCAATGTCCCGCTGCTTTCTGTGAATCCCGGAGAAAAGACAGAAAACATGAACCGAACCAACACATAAATCGCCATTTTTGTAGAAGTCGCGGCCAGAAACACCGACACCGCCGATGGCGCATAGGTGTAGGCATTAGGCAGCCATAGATGCAGCGGATAGATGGCAATCTTGAGCCCCATGCCAACCACAATGAAAGCAAAAGCCGCCTGAACTGTGCGATTGTCCGACAATGGCTCAAGACGCACTGCAAGGTCTGCAAGGTTAAGCGTACCGGTCATCATGTAGAGCAGGCCAATCCCGATGACGAAGAAGGTTGCGCCGATAGTGCCCATGATCAGATAGTTGAACGAGGCTGTCAGTGCCCGCTTGTCACGCTCCGCCCCCAGCGCAATCAGCACATAGGTTGAAAGGGATGAAATCTCCAAAAACACAAATACATTGAAAGCATCACCAGTAATCACCACACCAAGCATACCGGTGAAACAAAGCAGGTAAGCGGCATAAAACAGCGTATGGGCACTCGCCCTGATTTCGCGGGCAATACTGGTTTTGGCATAGGGCAGCACTATGGTACCAATCGCTGATATGATCAGCAGCACAAAAGCATTGGCCGCATCAATGCGATATTCAATGCCCCAGGGTGGTGCCCATCCGCCGATGGCGTAGCTGATGACCGAGCCATCAAGGACCTGCAAAAGAAGGGCATAGGATATGACTAGCGAAGCAGCGCTTGCCAGAAACGCCAGCCACCAGGCAATTCGTGCCCCGCCGATGAACACCACCAATGGCGCAACAATCAGCGGAATGACTACCGGTAATATCGGCAGTTGGCCCTTAAAGCCCGACAAAATCGCCTGAATTTCCAGCATTAAAACATGCTCCCGGCGGCACGGTCTTCATCCCGCGCCATAGCATTTTCAACGTTGAAAATATTCTCTTCCTCTATCGTCTGATATGCCTCGCGAATGCGGACAATCAGTGCCAGACCAAGCGCTGTGGTTGAAACACCCACAACAATTGCAGTGAGAATGAGCACATGGGGCAGGGGGTTGGAATAGATTTCGTCGGGATTGCCGGTATATATCGGGGCTGTGCCACCGCTCACCTTGCCCATGGCAATATAAAGCATGAATACAGATGTCTGGAACATATTGAGCCCGACGATCTTTTTTACCAGGTTTCCGCGACTGACAACGATATATAGACCGGTCATCATCAGCACGATGCCCAGCCAGTAATTAATATGCCCGACGATAAATTCCCAATTGAGTGCAGCCGACATCACCAGTCCTCATCGCTTATTGTTGGCGGTCGTCCGGCAAAGGCGTAAAATACAGCTACCATCACGCCGGCAACAGTGACGCCCACGCCCAGTTCTATGACTAAAATACCCAGGTGCTGCCCGGCAATCGGGTCAGCTGCCAAAGCGGAATAATCAAGATAATCAGCCCCGGCAAGCAGGCTGACAACACCGGTTCCAGCAAAAATCAGTAAGCCCAGCGCCATCAGTTTGTGAACCATCCAATCGGGAAATACCAGCCTTGCCTGATGTAATCCGAAAACCAGCCCATACAGTATGAAGCCAACAGCAAATATCACACCAGCCTGAAATCCACCGCCGGGGCTGTAGTCGCCATGAAACTGGACATAAAGCGCAAACAGCAAAATCGGCGCAACCAGCACTTTGGTGATGACCCGCAGAATAAGATGATGCTCCATCAGG
>QIIJ01000574.1 GCA_003232595.1 Aurantimonadaceae bacterium
AGTTCACTCCGCAACAGCGGCATTCTCATTGATGGCGAAGGGGTGGTCGATGGGGGCGAAACGAAGGTGCTGTTGCAGATATTCTCCCAAATCGTGATCGGCCCGATCTTCTTCGAGTTCATTCAACGCAAGGGTGACGACGGATTTGGCGAGGGAAATTTCCGTGCATTGTTTGAAAGTATCGAAGAGGATCAAATCAGGCGCGGGGTGATTTGAGGCGCGAGTGAACGCTGAGTTACCTTAGAGCCTTATTTAAAAATCTGGACACTCAGACTTGCAAACCGGCCCGAATTGCATCACCCCGGCACGAATGCCGGGGATCATGTGTTTAGCTGCAAATCAATTGCCTGATTGGCTTTTTGGGAAAGTATTTACCCTGGGAGGGGCAGCAACGGCTGTTTGCAGCAAAAGGCTGGAATTACGCCAGCGCTTCGTTCAGTGAGGCGGTTGATTCAGCATGCTGACCGGCGCCATGTTGTTCTTCACCGTCGTTGCGCAGCTCCATAACCCTGGCTTTATCAGCATCGCTGACTGTTGCCGTTGTCAACGCGGTGTCTATTTTTGTCATCAGTTCTGGGCACGAACCTGCAAATGCTGGTCCGCTCAATGCCAAAACTGTAATTCCGGCAACAAGAAATTTTTTCATTTTAAACTCCCGTTCAGTGATTTCCCGCTGCATGATCGCGCGGGTTTACACTCAAAGGTGTTATTTGGCGAAGTGGCAATAGTGAGGCAGTCACACAACACAGGAGAAAGAAGTGATCAAATATTTCACAATGCCTTTACTGAAGTGATCACAGGTGTATTGCTATTCTCCAATCACCACGCCTTCGCGCCGCGGGTCGGCACCACCTTCCAGCCCGTCCTCGCTGACCACAATCCCGTGCAGGCCGGAGTTCAAGTCCCGTACTTTTGTTTTATAACCCATGGCCTCAAGTTCTGTGGCCATGGATTCTGCTTTTGTGCCTTTTTCGAGGTCAAATGTGCCAAAGCGGTTGACCACATGGGGAAGGGCGATTGCCTGTTGCACATTCATGCCCCAGTCAATTTTGGCGATTATGGTTTTTGCAACATAGGTAATGATGCGACTGCCGCCCGGAGAGCCGATCAGGAATGAGGGCTTGCCGTCTTTCATGACAATTGTCGGCGACATTGATGAGCGCGGGCGTTTGCCCGGTTCAACCCGGTTGGCGATGGGTACGCCGTTGCGGTGGGAGCGGAAGGAAAAGTCGGTTAATTCGTTGTTGAGCAAAAAGCCTGCCACCATCAGTCTGGAACCAAAACCGTTTTCAATAGTTGTGGTCATGGAGAGCGCATTGCCAAACTGATCAATGATCGAAAAATGGCTGGTCGAGGGCAGTTCGATCGCCTCGTCATCGGCGAGCAGGCCCGCATGGTCCCATTTTGGTGTGCCGGGTTTGGCTTCCTCAAGACGCAATCCCGGTTGCAGCAGAGCTGAACGGGTGGCAAGATAGGCCGGGTCAACAAGACCCTTGACGGGCAATGGCACATAATCACTGTCGGCCATATAGCGGCCACGGTCGGCAAAGGCGAGGCGGGAGGCATCGCCAATCAACTGCCAGCTTGCCGGGTCGTCGGGGCCAAGGGCTGCAAGGTCAAAAGGCGCAAGCATGCCCAGAATTTGGCCAACTGTAAGTGCACCGGAGGAAGGCGGCCCCATGCCGCAGATATCGTTGCCGCGATAGGGGACACATACGGGTTCACGCTCTTTTACCTCATAAGTGGCAAGATCGGCCTTGCGCATGACGCCGGGATTGTCCACTGCACCGCGGATTTTCTCAACAATAGCTGCGGCAATATCGCCGGTGTAAAAGGCGGCTGAACCACCCGTAGCCAGTGCCGTCAGGCTTTCGGTATAGGCTGGATTGACGAGGATATTGCCAACTTCGAGCGGTTTGCCTCCGGGCAGGAAATAGGCGCTGGCAAGGGGATCGATTACAAGCCGTTTGGCATCTTTTGCTACCAGCTTTTCCAGTCGCGGGGAAACGGCAAAGCCGTGAGTCGAAAGGGCGATAGCGTCATCAAACAAGCTTTTCCATTCGGTTTTGCCCCAGCGCTTGTATATCTCCTCAAGCAGTTTGGGGGTGCCGGGAACACCGACCGAGCGCCCGCCAACCACTGCCTCAAAAAATTTCAGCGGCTCTCCCTGATCGTCTTGAAATAATCGTGGGGTGGCGTCCATGGGCGCTGTCTCGCGGCCGTCGAGAGTGGTCAGTTTGCCGGATTTTGCATCATAATAAATCACAAAAGCACCGCCACCGAGACCTGAGGACTGGGGTTCGACAAGGCCCAGAACCGCTTGCACGGCAATGGCTGCATCCGCCGCCGTGCCGCCTTCGCGCAAGATGCGTGCGCCGGCTTTTGCGGCCAGCGGATTGGCCGCTGAAATCATCCATTTTTTGGCTGTGACCGGGCCATCGGGTTGAGCGGTGGCGGGTGAGGCGGATTCGGGCGCTGTGGTGTCGGCTGCCTGCTGGGCAAAAGACGGGAAAGTCGCAAGACCTAAAATCAGAGAAAGGACTGACAAAACACGCATGATACAATGCTCCGGGAAATACAGGTCCCGCCATGCTGAACCTGATTGGCCAGTCGCGCAAGAGCCAAAGCCCGTTTAATTCCAACGTTCCGATCAACAATTCGCAAGCCTTTCTTATCCGAAAGGCTAATTGCAGATATTTCAGCGTTTTTGCATTATAGCACTGCGTGGTGATGTGCGTTGGGAGACGTACGCGCCAGTTTTGAATTTTATCCAGGGAGGATATTCATGAGTAATTCCGATATTTCACGCCGCAAGGTCTTAAAGACTTCTGCTGCAACCATGGCCGCAATCGGGAATACTGCAATGCACCAAGTGGCGACAGTGTAACGCTCGGCTTTAACGTGCCGCAGACCGGCCCTTATGCTGATGAAGGGGCCGATGAGCTGCGTGCTTACAAACTGGCCGTCCAACATTTAAACGGCGAAGGCGATGGCGGTATGATGAATACCTTCAAACCTTCAGTGCTGAAGGGCA
>QIIJ01000029.1 GCA_003232595.1 Aurantimonadaceae bacterium
TATAAGCCGATCTTAGCCACGAGAACCATCAATGCCCACCCGGTCGCCTGCAAGCGTGCCGGGTTTTGTGCGAGTGAAAATTGAGCCGCCAGCCATGCCAAAACGTAGTGATATCGACACCATTCTGATCATAGGTGCTGGCCCGATTATTATCGGTCAGGCCTGTGAGTTCGACTATTCCGGCACCCAGGCCTGCAAGGCATTAAAGGCTGAAGGCTACCGCATTGTTCTGGTCAACTCCAATCCAGCCACCATCATGACCGACCCGGATATGGCCGATGCCACCTATATCGAGCCGATCACGCCTGAAGTGGTGGCCAAAATCATTGAAAAGGAGCACCGCGAGCACCCCGATGACAAGCTGGTATTACTGCCGACAATGGGCGGACAGACCGCGCTTAATACCGCCCTTTCCCTGCAGAAGATGGGCGTGCTTGACCGGTTCGATGTGGAAATGATCGGCGCTGATGCCAAAGCCATCGACAAGGCCGAGGACCGCGATCTGTTCCGCGAGGCCATGCACAAGATTGGCCTTGCAACCCCGTGCTCTGCATTTGTGAATACCACCGAATTAAAAAAACGCTTCGAGGCGGATTATCAGGCCGATCTGGCCGCGATCAAAAGCGCTGGCGGCACAGAAGAAAACATCGCCCAGTTCAATCGCAAATGGGAACAGGACGAAACCAGCCGCCTTGAGGAACACCGCCTCACCGCCCAGTTGCAGGCCTTGAAGGCACTGAAGGTTTCGGGTTTACCAGCCATTATTCGCCCGTCTTTCACCATGGGCGGTCAGGGCGGCGGTATCGCCTATACGCTTGAGGAACTTTACGACCTTGTGCTTGGCGGCGTTGAGGCTTCGCCCACCAATGAGGTGCTGGTTGAAGAATCCGTGCTTGGCTGGAAAGAATTCGAGATGGAAGTGGTGCGTGACAAGGCGGACAACTGCATCATCATATGTTCGATTGAAAATGTCGATCCGATGGGTGTTCATACGGGCGATTCCATTACTGTTGCCCCGGCGCTGACGCTGACCGACAAGGAATACCAGATGATGCGCAACGCATCGATTGCGGTATTGCGCGAGATCGGCGTTGAAACCGGTGGCTCCAACGTTCAGTTCGCGGTCAATCCCGAGGATGGTCGTTTGGTGGTGATCGAGATGAACCCGCGGGTTTCACGTTCTTCAGCACTTGCATCCAAGGCAACCGGCTTTCCGATTGCCAAAGTCGCTGCCCGCCTTGCGGTCGGCTACACGCTGGATGAGTTGGACAACGATATCACCGGTGGTGCAACGCCGGCTTCTTTTGAACCATCAATCGATTATGTGGTCACCAAGATCCCGCGTTTTGCCTTTGAGAAATTTTCAGCAGCCTCTGACATTCTCACCACTTCGATGAAATCTGTCGGCGAAGTCATGGCCATTGGTCGGACATTTAACGAGTCCCTGCAAAAGGCACTTCGCGGCCTTGAAACCGGGCTTTCAGGCCTCGATGAAGTCGAAATCGAGGGCATCGGCAAGGGCGAAGATAAAAACGCCATCCGTGCAGCCCTCGGCACCCCGCGACCGGACAGGCTGTTGAAGGTGGCGCAGGCAATGCGCGAAGGCACTTCAGTGCAGGAAATATTCGATTCCTGCAAAATTGACCCCTGGTTCCTGCGCCAGATCAGCGAGATTATTACACTTGAGGAGCGGGTGAAAACCCACGGCCTGCCCGAAGATGCGGAAAACCTGCGCATGCTCAAGGCAAACGGGTTTTCTGATACCAGACTTGCACAACTTGCAGGCATGAGCCCGGCAGAGGTCGCGGAGCGACGCGCCGCCCTTGATATTCACCCCGCATACAAACGCATCGACACCTGTGCCGCTGAATTCGCTTCCCCGACAGCCTATATGTATTCCACCTACGAAGTGCCTTTCGACGGCGAGGTACGCACCGAAACCGGCATATCCGACGCCAAAAAGGTGATGATCCTCGGCGGCGGGCCAAACCGTATCGGCCAGGGCATTGAGTTTGACTATTGCTGCTGCCACGCGGCCTTCGCCATTGCCGATGCCGGGCTTGAATCAATCATGATCAACTGCAACCCGGAAACCGTCTCGACCGACTATGACACCTCCGACCGGCTCTATTTCGAACCACTTACAGCAGAAGACGTGCTTGAAATCATCCGGGTCGAAAGAGCCAAAGGCGAATTCCTCGGAGTCATCGTGCAGTTTGGCGGCCAGACTCCGCTTAACCTTGCCAATGCGCTTGAAGCTGCCGGTATTCCCATCCTCGGCACCTCGCCCGACGCGATTGATCTTGCCGAAGACCGCGACCGGTTCCAGAAACTGCTGCATGAATTGAACCTCAAACAGCCAAAAAACGGTATCGCCCGTTCGGTCGATGAAGCAAAGCAAATCGTTGAGCAGATTGGTTACCCTGTTGTTATCCGCCCATCATACGTGCTCGGTGGTCGAGCCATGGAAATTGTGCGCAGTGATAGCCAATTAAACCGATACATGAAAGAAGCAGTGGTAGTATCTGGAAAA
>QIIJ01000316.1 GCA_003232595.1 Aurantimonadaceae bacterium
TTACCGCCACTCTTTAAGTGAACCCGAAATCCAAGCCCTGCTTCAACCGGAGTATAGTCTGGCGTAATATCACCGCTCCAGTATAGATACCCCTTTTCAAGCCGCAGTGATTCAATCGCCCGGTAGCCGACATCTGTAATGCCGTCGGCTGCGCCTGCTGCTCGAAGGGTCTCATAAACATGCAGGGCGTATTCTGTCGGAATATGCAACTCCCAGCCGAGTTCGCCCACATAACCGATGCGTATTGCCCGAACCGGGGCCGCGCCGATTGTGATGTTTCTCATTGTGGCAAAGGGGAACGCCTCATTTGACACATCATCCTCACAACAGGCGGCAAGCACCTTACGGGCAAAAGGCCCGCAAATATTGATCACCGCGCGTGCCGACGTCATCTCGATCAGGTGCACAGTACCATTACCGGGCAGTTGCCGTGTGATCCAGTCGCTGTCATGCACCCCGAACCCGCTGCCGGTGATGATATAATAGTGATCTTTGGCAAGTCTGGTGATGGTCAGGTCGGCCTCAATGCCACCGCGCGCATTGCACATCTGCGTGTAGATAACGGTGCCCACGGGCTTGTCCATGTTGGAGGCACACATCATTTGCAATGCTGCGCAGACACCCTTGCCGACCAGTTCAAATTTGGAAAAACTCGACTGGTCAATCAGCGCCACCCTGTTGCGCGCAGCAAAATGTTCAAGCGCAGAAAATTTCTTCCAGCCGGGTTTGATATAGTCCAGCTGATCGACAGGCTTGATACCATGCGGTGCGAACCACAAAGGCCGTTCCCAACCGTTTTTGGACCCGTAGACAGCACCGTTGTCTTTCAAGACCTGATAAAGCGGGCTGCGGCGGATATTTCTTGCAACTTTACTTTCTGCTCCCGGATAGCGCAATTTGTAGTGATGGGCATAATGCTCCACCGCGCGCGGATACATGAAGGTTTTTGTGGCGTGATGGGATGAAAACCGGCGAATATCGAGCGGCCACAGATCAAGACCGGGTTGGCCGTCAATAATCCATTCGGCAATCATTTCACCCGCCCCGCCACCGGCGGCGATGCCGTAGAGAAATCCGGTTGCCACAATCAGGTTGTCAAAACCCGGTGGCCGGCCCATGACAAAATCGCCATCGGCGGAATAAGGGATGGGGCCATTGATGATCGAGCGGATGCCAACCTCATTGACAATAGGGGTCACCATGGCCGCACACTCGGCAAGTGGTGCAAACCGGTCGAGGTTTTCCGGTAACAACTGACGGGTGAATTCACCGGGAATACCGTCGTCCCCAAACGGCAGGGTATCGTCCTCATAACCGCCGATCACCAGTCGTCCGCCCGCATCGGGCTTGTAATAAACCAGCCTGTCCGGGTCGCGCAAAGTGGGCAGGTTCTTTGGAAAATCCGCAATAGGCTCGGTGACAATATACTGATGCTCGACTGCACAGGCCGGAATTGAAAAGCCCAGTTTGGTTGAAATTTCGCGGCTCCACATTCCGGTGGCGAGAACAACATTCTCGGCCTCCCAAATGCCGTCACTGGTGATCACTTTGCTCACGCGCCCGCCTGCAACCTCAAAATCAAGCACCTTGATATTCTGTTTCAGTACCGCACCTTTAAGTCTTGCACCGGTTGCAATCGCCTGACACAGGCTTGCCGGATCGACATGCCCGTCGCTTGGAATAAAGGCTGCACCTTCAAGTCCTTTGGTTTCAATATAAGGGAAAAGCTCTTTCGCCTCATCCGGTGTGATCAAGTGCATTTCCAGACCGAAACTGCGGGCCATGGTGGTCAGCCTTCTGGCCTCAAGCATACGGTCTTTGGAGGCGGCAAGTCGCAGGCTGCCGACTTTTTTCCAGTCTGTCGCTTGACCGGTTTCCGCTTCTATGCGGTCATAGAGTTCAACGGATTTCTGTAACATGCGAGTGGTGTTGCGCGATGAGCGCAATTGCCCGACCAGACCGGCAGCATGCCATGTAGCCCCTTCTGTCAGGGACGATTTTTCAAGCAGCACCACATCTTTTTCACCCCGGCTGGCAAGGTGATAGGCAATTGAGCAGCCGATAATTCCGCCGCCAATTATCAGATGTTTTGCAGCAAACCGGTTCATGCGGCCCTCCCCCGGCAATCAGGCTCCCTGTGGCAGGATTGATCACCGCCATTGTTATATTTTGCAAGGCCGAAAGAGTGCTGCGGTTCCAAAAAAATTTCAACATTTAAGATGAAAAATCTGGACTTATATCCAGATAACATCAGATTGAGTTTACAGTGTTGACGTTGAACAGGCTTCGTTGGAAGCTCAGGTGTCCTTCAATTTTACCGGCGATATTGGCTTTCATCGTAGCAAATCACCTTGTTATTGAACATGGCTCGCGCTAAGGAAAATATTCGCGATGCCAAATATTCTGGCAGGTGAATGGAGAGGTGCCGGAGTGGTCGAACGGGGCGGTCTCGAAAACCGTTGTGCTGGCAACAGCACCCAGGGTTCGAATCCCTGTCTCTCCGCCATTTAGTATC
>QIIJ01000259.1 GCA_003232595.1 Aurantimonadaceae bacterium
TCCGGGCACTTGATGCGGCAACAGTAGCCCCGATAATGCCACGCTGATCAAGCACTGGAAGGCGCGTAAGCCCCGCATTCTCCATACTGCCACCCGCATCATGAAATACACAAGCAAGCCCATCCACCCGCAAGGCTGTTTCCGGCCTGCCGCCAACCAGCCCGCCATGGGAACCGGTAATGATTATGGCACCCTTGTCTTCCTCTCTCACCAGCGAGACTGAATCAATTAACACGAGATCAGCCTTGCCATCGCCACCCGCTTGCACTTCCCGTGCCTCCTGATAATCCTCCGGCACGACAGACGTTTGGCGTGCCCCCAGCAATAATTCCGCTGCCTCCCGACATGCCATACGGGGATTTACGCCTAAACCGGTTGCCAATCCGTTGGCCCGGCATCGCCTATTCGCGCCGACATTGTATCAACACAACAAGCCGCCATGCCGAGCCGCTCCAGATAGGCAAGCGAGCCAATCCCCGCTTCACCCAGCCCGATCCCTGCGTCATTGAGAATAACCGCCCTGCATCCGGCTTTGGCTACAAGAAAAGCCGCATAATCCCCACCATGGGAGCCGCAAACAAGAACCTGGGTTTCGTCGAGCTTGGTTGCACTATCGACGGTATGGATATTGGAGATCGTCACAGCCTGCCTTCAAATTAATTTTTGAATTGCAATCTAAGTTTGAAACACTTCAATTGCATATGATAAATGCTGAATTCAAACAACGTTTTCTTTAGAGGGTCCCGTGCTGATATTTACCACTGTAAACATTTTGTCTGCCAAGGAATAATGTGTGCACAAGGCAGTCTTGAGCACTTGTGCCCAGGCAAACCTAATCTATCGATGTCAGCTCGATGTCAGATTTCTGCAATTTGATATTTAAATCCAAACGACCATCCAGAATGTACAGAACATATATATTCTTGTCTTCAATTGAGTAATATATGTTGTATCGCCGTTTGAAAATCAGTCGATAGAGGTTCTTCTGCTGATTATAAATATGCCCAATATTCGGGTGAGATGACAAGTTTTCCATAACAAATTCGAGTATCGCGTTATTGAATGTCTCTGCATATTGCTTGCTGAATTCGCAATGATACAAATATATATCACCGAGGTTTTCTTCTGCATTCTCCGTAAATCGGATATTCATATCGGCGATAATTCATACACGTGAACGAATTCGCGTTTTCATGGATGCAATGTTTTGGTCCGAAGCCAAAAATGTCCGGCCAGATGCGACGTCGTCTAATCCCTTTTGAATTCCCGCTTCAATACGGTATTGCAGAAGCTGCTCTGCATCTTCAATAGACATTGTTACGGCCACCGGGCGATTTTTCTTGGTAACAAGCACCGGCTCTCGTTGAACAATGTCAAGAAAACGGCCAAATTCCTTGCTTGCTGTGGTTGCAGACATTGTTTTCAAAATCCCAACTCCATGTTTAGCTTCATTATCCTCATTATACGGATTTTACGGATCAATACAAATATTTGTAAATATGCCGCATAAGTATCTGAAGGGCTTATCAATTCAGAATCATGGGAAATTTTACTTCCTCCCTTGAAACTCCATCATTCATGCGGCATTTTATTTACACAAACAATAACCCCAAACGGGACACACCCTGACACCCGAGACATCAACAATCATGAGACTTCAGACTTCCCGTGGTAATGTGGACGTGGACCGGCTTATCCGTCACTACGCCCAGATGTGCCGTATCCGTGCCTTTGAAGAAACCGCCATTGCGGCTGCCAAGGAAGGGTTGGTCAAAGGAGCCATCCATCCTTCAATCGGTCAAGAGGCGGTCGCCGTCGGCGTGTGCAGCAATCTTGAAACCGATGACGTGCTGCTTTCCACCCACCGTGGCCACGGCCACACAATGGCCAAGGGTGCAGTGCCGGTCGAAATGATGTGCGAACTTTTTGGCAAAGAGGGCGGCATTTGCAAGGGCAAGGGCGGCTCGATGCATATTGCCGATTTCCGCGTTGGCATGCTGGGCGCCAACGGTGTGGTCGGTGCCAATATCCCGATTGCCGCCGGTGCAGCCCATGCAATAAAACTGAAAAAAACCAGCCAGGTTGTCTGCTGTATATTTGGCGACGGGGCGATTAATCGTGGACCGTTTCTGGAAGGTTTGAACTGGGCCGGTGTATTCAATCTGCCCATTCTGTTTGTCTGTGAAGACAACGGCTTTGCCGCCACCACCCGCACCAAAACCATGACTTCAGGTGCAGGCCCGGCAGCGCGTGCTGAAAGCCTGGGCATTCCATCAACCGAGGCCGATGGCAATGATGTGATGGCGGTCGATGAAACGGCAAAAGCCCTGATCGACGGCATACGCGCAGGCTCCGGCCCGCGTTTTCTGGTCGCCAAAACCTATCGACTTACAGGCCACACGGCAGCAGATACAGCCCCCTACAGACCGGCTGAAGAGGTTGAATCAAAATGGCAGTCAGACCCGATAAAGCGTTGTCTTGAAACCATTCTTCAAACCGGCATTGAAGATGATGTACCGGAATACGAGGCCAATAAAGGCCGCGATGAAATCCGCAAGGCCTATGAGGTTGCAAAGGCAGCCCCCTGGCCGGATGTGGCCGAAGCCTTCACCGATATTCAGGACATGGATGCACCATTCGGGGTGATGACCAGATGAGCACCATGACCTACATTGAGGCCGGGCGAAGTGCACTGGCCGAAGAAATGCGTCGCGATGAAATGGTCTGGGCAATTGGCGAAGATCTCGGGCGCGGTGGCGTTTTTGGCCAATATACAGGCCTTGTCGATGAATTCGGCCCGGAGCGCATTTCCGATGCGCCGATTTCTGAAGCCGCCATCATGGGTGCCTCTGTCGGGGCCGCAATGATGGGCACCAGACCGGTAGTGGAAATGCGTTTTTCCGACTTCGCCCTTTGCGCCATAGACGAGTTGGTCAATCAGGCTGCCAAGGCCCGTTTCATGTTTGGCGGCCAGAAAAAAGTGCCCCTCGTGGTACGCGA
>QIIJ01000211.1 GCA_003232595.1 Aurantimonadaceae bacterium
TTCCTTTTGTGCCGCGCCTTCGCACCTCTTTCAATTGCTGCGGTTGTAAGCTTGTCAAGACCCAGCCGACCTCTGAGCAGTTGTAAAAACCTGATTTCCTCCGGTTCCACCTGTGAGTCAGCGGCAGCAACTTCTACAGCCAGTGCATAGGCTGTTTCGTGCAATTCCAAAGGCAATTCGGCTGCAATTCCCAATATCGTTTCAAGGCTGTCCTTATTGTGCAACAGATCGCTGCATGTCCGGGATACCTCCGTCAATCGGGTTTCGTCAAATCCGTTAAATATCGGCAGTGATTTAACGATATCGCCGATGCGGGATAACTCGCGATTGCTCATTTTGCGGTCGACCATGGACATTGTAACCATGGTGTAGATCAGTGTGTCATGAACCGGAATAGTCGCCATTCAAATAATCCCTTGTAATATCTTTCTGGATTTGGAAAATAGGGTGTTCGCGAAAAATGATCAACATTTCATCGCTATTCATACTCTTACCCGCAATCTGACGGGCAATGGCTCAATTTACAACAGGAAATGTCCAATGGACAATACAGTAACCGAATTGCGTAATCTTGCGGCCAGTTCAAAGGCCTGGCCATTTGAAGAGGCCCGCAAGCTGGTTAAACGCTACGAAAGAAACGGATTTCCTGATGAAGTGGTGTTTGAAACCGGCTATGGCCCTTCCGGCCTTCCCCACATTGGCACGTTTGGCGAAGTATCGCGCACCTCCATGGTCATGAATGCCTTTCGTGTGCTGACCAACAACGAGGTGCCCACAAGGCTTCTGTGTTTTTCCGACGATATGGACGGTTTTCGCAAGGTGCCGGCTAATGTACCCAATCGGGATATGCTTGCCCAATATCTGGACATGCCACTGACAAAGGTGCCGGACCCGTTTTCCAACGAGTATGAAAGTTTTGCCCACCACAACAACGCAAGGCTGCGCCGGTTTCTTGACCAGTTCGGCTTTGACTACGAATTTGCCAGTTCCACGGACTATTACCAGTCCGGTCGTTTTGATGAAACACTGGTGAAGATGCTTAAGACTTATGATGCTGTTATGAACATCATCCTGCCAACACTCGGCCCTGAACGCCGAGCCACCTATTCACCGTTCCTGCCAATTTCTGAAACCTCCGGCAAGGTGTTGCAGGTTCCTGTAACCGACATAGATCTGGCCAACGCAACAATCAGCTACAGTGACCCTGATACCGGGGAAACAGTTGAAACCTCGATCAAGGGCGGCAAGGTCAAGTGCCAGTGGAAAGCTGACTGGGCGATGCGCTGGGTTGCTCTTGGTGTGGATTATGAAATGGCCGGCAAGGATTTGATTGATTCTGTAACGCTGTCGTCAAAAATCTGCCGTGCACTGGGCGAAAAACCTCCTGAAGGCTTTAACTATGAGCTGTTTCTTGATGAAAACGGCCAGAAAATATCCAAGTCAATTGGTAACGGCCTGACCATTGAAGAGTGGCTGCAATATGCCTCACCTGAAAGTCTGTCACTGTTCATGTTTCAGAAGCCCAGGGCCGCCAAGCGATTGTATTTTGATGTGATCCCGCGCCATGTGGATGATTATTTCAAGCATCTGGAAAATTTCGCAAATCAAGAGCCTGCACAGCAGCTGCAAAACCCGGTCTGGCATATTCACTCAGGACAAATACCGGATGACACCATGCCGGTTCCATTTTCAATGCTGCTCAATCTTGTCAGCGCCTCCAATGCCAGCGACAAGTCAGTGCTGTGGGGATTTATTTCACGCTATGTGGAAAATGCGACCCCGGAAAATAATCCCAAACTGGACGAACTGGTCGGTTATGCCATTCGTTATTTCGAGGACTTTGTTAAACCAGAAAAATCATTTCGTCTGCCCACTGACAAGGAAAGCATGGCATTGATGGAACTGCGGTCACGTCTCGATTCAATGGTCGAAGGTACCGATGGATCAACCATTCAGGATCAGGTCTATGCGATTGGCAATGAACACGAATTTGATAATCTGCGTGACTGGTTTCAGGCGCTTTACCAGATTTTGCTGGGCCAGACCCAGGGCCCGCGCTTCGGCTCATTTGTTGCGCTGTATGGAATTAAGGAAACTGTAGCTCTCATCGACAAGGCACTGGATGGATCACTGGCCGTTCAGACCTATTGACTGGCCCAGATAATTCGAGCAAGCCATTCAAGGTCTTTCACGTCAAATATCCGGTTTTCATGGTCAGGGTTGAGTGACAAAAGCTCAATGGTTTTAGCGGTCTGGCGCTGCAATATCTTGGCCATCACTTCGCCCTCGTTGGTTTTGACAACCACCCGGTCACCACGCCGAACTGCTGAGTTGGGGGAAACAATAATCACATCGCCATCGCGATATAGTGGCAGCATGGAATCGCCCGATACTTCCAGTGCATAAACACTCTCATCATCCTGGCTTGGGAGGTGAACCTCATCCCATCCCTGCCCAACGGGAAACCCGCCATCATCAAAAAATCCACCAACACCAGCTTG
>QIIJ01000357.1 GCA_003232595.1 Aurantimonadaceae bacterium
GACAGTTTTCTCGCCATGTCGCAAAAACTGGTCGAACGCTCTGATTATATCTCAACCTTTGCCGCCCATGTGTCGCACGAACTGAAATCTCCGTTGACCTCGATCAAGGGTGCTGCCGAACTGATGCTTGATGACAGCATGACAGACGGAGACCGGCAACGGTTTTTGAAAAACATAGCAGGCGATACGGAGCAGTTGACCCGGCTTGTTGATCGGTTGCGCAGTCTTGCCCTTGCGGATAATCCGCCCGCAAAGGGTCGGGCAAATCTTGAAGACATCATCGATGATTTGCGCATCGGGTTTCCAGAAACAGAAAGGACAAAATATCCGGAGTTCCGTCTATTCCCGTCTCCCGCGACAATGCCAAAATTGTTTTTGGCAACCTGATCGAAAATGCCGCCCGACATGGCGCTGACAAAGTTGAAATCACCGCCTCAACCAGCGGCGGAAATCTGAAAATTAACGTCAGCGACAATGGCTGCGGTATCTCGCCCGGCAATGTCGACAGGATATTTCAGTTATTCTTCACCACCAGCCGGGAAGAGGGCGGCACCGGCATGGGACTTTCCATCGTGCAGTCAATGTTGAAGGCCCACAAAGGCAAAATCAGATTGATACCGGATGGTGCAAATGGCGCTGAATTTGAAATAACACTGCCTGGATAATTTTACCAGGCGCCCTTTTGACCCTGTTTATGAGTTCACTGCCCAGACTGTTTCATGTTTACATGGAAACAGTCTGGTCGCGAAGAGCGACCCGGTGCTGTGCACCGCGCCCGCGCAGGCTGGGGCGTAGCCCCAAATGGCCGTGAGCGAAAGCAATCAGGAGCGATTCCATCAAATGATGAAACGCTATAATGTGCCCGAAGGATCAGCAACATTACTGATCCCGGGGCGTGGTAACCCCACCGCAAGCGGTCGGTGTCGACCACAATGACACCTCCTCGATTCTGTGGAGCAGCAAAAGCCCGACACTCTCTATCCTATCTTGAAATTTTTGGTATGATCAGGCATTTCGACGCCTGCAAGAATGCGCGGATCATTTTCAGGCATGTCAATGCTGTGGGATATCGGAATTACACCGGCCCAGATTGGCAATTCGTAGTCCTCATCATCGTCGACCGGCGGGCCGCTGCGGATTTTGGCAGAGGCCTCGTCAATAGGCATCGAAAGCACCGTTGTTGCCTTCAATTCCTTGTCGGTCATCTCGCGCAGCAATTCCCAGCGACCAGGAAACAGATGCTCGACCATCGTCCTGAGACTGGCTTCGGCCTTAACCGGATCATCCACCACGCTCGCCTTGCCGAACAAGGTTACAGAGCGATAGTTCACCGAATGATGAAACGCCGAGCGGGCGAGAACCATGCCATCAAGAATGGTGACAGCCATGCAAACCTGATTTTTGGCGCTTTTTTTAATCATCCGGCTGGCTGATGATCCGTGCCAGTAGACATGGTTGCCCTGCCGCCATTGCAGTGTCGGCGTAACTACCGGCGCGCCATCAAGAATATAGGAGACATGGCAAATCGGCATGGCGTCAAGAATATCGTGAATAGTTTGCTTTTCGTAATTCGCCCGCAGGTGGCCGCGCTTGACGCGGGTTCTTTCAGACGGGGCAGCATTTTTCAGGGACATGAAAATCTCCATTTCTCTTGTATTGTTTTATCATTACAGTCAAAATGGACTGAATAAAGAGCCAATTTTAAGAGAATGAACAAGACCACTTCATCACTTGCCGCCCTGCTTGACATCACGCTTGATCATCGTGGCGATCAGCCGCTTTATATGCAACTGGCGCAGGCCCTGCGCAGGGTTATTCTTGCAGGACGTATTGTTCCTGGCGCAAAATTGCCATCGTCGAGATCCTATGCCAGGGAATTGTCGGTCTCGCGGGCGACAATTGTTACCGCCTATGACCAGCTGATTGCAGAAGGTTATCTGCAGGGCAGGCACGGCGCGGGTGTATTTGTTGTTGACGGGCTGCCGGATGACATCCTGCAGGTAAGAAAATATCGTGAGCAGCGAAAGAATATCCGTCCACCGGTTCCAGCCTTAAGGCCATTCCAGACCAATTCACCGGATATGCGCCTGTTCCCTCACCAGAAATGGGCCAGGCTTTTCCAACGCATATGGTCAAATCCGCAATCTGGTCTGGTGGCCGACCAGGACCCTCTCGGCTGGTGGCCGTTGCGTCAGGAAATTGCCGGTCATCTGATGAACTGGCGTGGTTTTGATTGTCAGGCCGATCAGGTGGTCATCACTTCCGGCGCGCGTGAATCGATCTGGATTATTGCAGATGCATTGCTTGAACCAAAGGACAGGGTGGCCTGTGAAGATCCTGGATATGACTTGTTTTCCCGGGTGTTATCGCGTGCAGGAATTGCCATTGATCATATTCCGGTCGATAATAAAGGGATGCAGATTGATGTTTTAAATACGCTGAAACCCCAACCGCGCTGCGCAATCATAACACCATCGCGGCAATATCCTCTTGGTGTGACCATGCCGTTGCTGCGCCGGTTGCAGCTGTTGAAATGGGCAAGATCAGTCAACGGATTTATTGTCGAGGATGACTATGACAGCGAATATCGTTATACGGGCCAGCCGCTTCCAGCCCTGCTAAGCCTCGAACAGCAAAGTCCGGTGATTTATCTTGGCAGTTTTTCGAAAGTTTTCTCCAAATCCCTGCGCCTTGGATATCTGGTTGTCCCCG
>QIIJ01000572.1 GCA_003232595.1 Aurantimonadaceae bacterium
TGCTGGTAAAAGCCGGAGTTAACGCAAAGTCAAAACCGTCGAGAAGCGATCTTGAGCGGATTAAGCTGGGCATGGAAGTTGCCCGGGCACTTGGTCAGTATGATGTGGGTCAGGCGGTTGTGGTTGTTGAAAAGAGGGTGGTGGCGCTTGAGGGTGTCGAGGGCACGGATGCCATGCTCGAACGGGTTGCAGACTTACGCCAGGCGAGGCGCCTGCCTTCAAAAAAAGGCGGTGTATTGGTCAAGTGTGTAAAGCCGGGGCAGGATCTGCGTGCTGATCTACCCAGTATAGGACCGAATACGATCAACAAGGTTGTTGCGGCCGGATTGTCGGGGATTGGTGTTGAGGCTGGGTCCACATTGATGATTTCCAGGCAGCAAACCTTGAATTTGGCCAACAATGCGGGTGTATTCATCTTTGGCGCAACTGGATAACAACCAATACAGGCCCGGTTTTGAGCAAACAGGCATCAAAGAAGATATTTTTTGTTATTGGAGAGGCGTCCGGTGATGCGCTTGGTGCTGATTTGCTACAGGCGCTCAACAGAAAGTCTGCCAATTCCGGCATTGAGATAATTCCTGTCGGAATTGCCGGCGAGCGCATGTCAGCTCTTGGAATGCGTTCAATTTTTGATGTTTCTGAAATTGCAGTCATGGGCATTGTTGATGTCCTGGCGCGGTTGCCCCGAATTATCAAACGTGTTCTGAATACGGTGGCGGCAGTTGAAAATGAAAAGCCGGATCTGGTTGTCCTGATCGACAGCCCGGACTTTACCCACGCCGTTGCAAAAAGGGTGCGCAAGAAACTCCCAAACCTGCCAATCATAAACTATGTGTGTCCCAGCGTGTGGGCCTGGCGACAGGGTCGTGCGCGTAACATGGCAGTCTATGTAGATCATGTGCTTGCACTTTTGCCGTTTGAGCCTGCGGCATTGAAAGCACTTGATGGCCCGCCTGCGACCTATGTCGGCCACCGCCTGGTCAGGGAAATGCAGGGATTTGCTGATGAAAACCGAAATGCTCCCAATGGTGACTTGCCGGTTCTTCTTGTGTTGCCGGGTTCGCGAAAGGGTGAACTGAAAAGCCTGCTCTCGACATTTGGTGATACGGTGGGCTTTATCCACAACCGGGGAGGGCGATTTCATTGTATCATTCCCGCGGTTACTCATCTGGAGGAAGAAATTCGCCAAAAAACCGGAAACTGGGCAGTCAAACCGGAAATTGTTACCGGTGATGCACAGAAACTGGATGCGTTTCGCCAGGCAACGGCGGCACTTGCTGTTTCGGGCACTGTATCACTGGAACTGGCTCTTGCAGGCGTTCCGATGGTGCTGGCCTACAAACTTGATGCGATGGCCCGCCCTTTTGGATTCCTCATTAAAACCTGGTCGGCAGCCCTGCCCAACCTGATTGCTGACTATGTGGTTGTTCCTGAAGAAGTGAACGAAACGGCGACAAAAGGCAGGCTGGGACGATTGCTCGAACGGTTGCTGATTGATACACCCGAGCGTCAGGCACAACTTGCGGGACTGGCAACGGTTGTTAAAAAAATGCAGACTGACGAGGTACCTGGAGATAAATGCGCTGGAATCATTCTGCAACACCTTGGTGTGAAGGTCGATCTGCCCATTGATGATGAGAAATAGGATGCATTCGCCGATGTTCAGAATTCATGTTCACTATTCTCTAAAAACCGGTTGATTGTTTGCTGCAAACCGGGTGAAATGTTCGTAGATTAGAAAAATATTCTATTGCCGGAGCATACCTTGGACAGGCTGGACAAAAAAATTCTTACCCTTCTACAGGAAGATGCAACAATGCCGGTTGCTGAAATCGGCAAAAAGGTTGGCCTGTCAACCACACCGTGTTGGCGACGCATCCAAAAGCTCGAGGAAGATGGCGTCATTGTGCGACGGGTTGCTGTGCTCGACCCCGTTAAAGTCAATACAAATGTGACTGTATTTATCTCCATCCGTACGTCACAGCATTCAAAAGACTGGTTAATGCAGTTTGCGAAAATAGTCTCAGAGTTTCCTGAAGTTGTAGAGTTTTACCGAATGAGTGGTGATGTTGATTACCTGCTCAAAGTGGTTGTCCCTAATATTGAGGCTTATGATCTGTTTTATCAGCGGTTGATTTCAAAAATTGACATTCTTGATGTCAGTTCCACATTTGCCATGGAGCAAATTAAAAACACAACTAAACTGCCACTTGATTATATGTTGCCCTGAGCGCTGATTCCCAAACGGGTCAACAGTTTTTCTCCACTTAATTCCCTGACCGCATCTTTGCCTATCCAGCGTGCTGTTTTATCATCCGAACCCGACAAATTGCGGGCCACTGCCAGCGCGTGAGGATGCAGGCTTGCAGAACGTTTACCGATCTGGCGCAGTGCCCAGTTTACGGCCTTTTTGACGAAGTTGCGCGCATCATCAGCTTCCCGTTCGATGACCGGCAAATAGGCAAGCAGGGTTTTGTCGTCCATTTGTTTCCATTTGTTTATCATGGACAGCCTGCCAGGCCATCATTGCAAACCCCGCCCGCTTGACGAATTCCTCACGCCGTTTCGACCATTCTAGTGCCTTTTTGGTGGCAAATTGTGTTCGGTCAAACAGCTCACCACAGGTCTGGTCACAAATATCCCAGGAATTGAAACCAACAACCCAGCGATCCATCTGAGTTTCTGTGACCTGTTCTGGAATATCAAGCATGCTTGCGATCAGTCGGG
>QIIJ01000368.1 GCA_003232595.1 Aurantimonadaceae bacterium
AATTCAGATGAAATCACCAATGCTTTAGATATGTTGTTCCAGGGGTATTGAATTTACTCGCAAAATCAGCCGACAACAGTGCGAATAAATAAACGATGCATTCGAGGCGACCATTTGATGACCGATTCAAATATTACTCAAATCCGAGACTCCGTGCACAGACTTTGCACAACATTTGGCGAGGACTACTGGAAAGACCTCGATGCAGACCGCGCTTATCCAACTGAATTTGTTAAAAAACTCACTGATGAAGGGTTTTTGGGCTGCCTTATTCCTGAAGCCTATGGCGGGGCCGGTCTTGGACTGATTGAGGCCTGTGCAATTCTGGAGGAAATTTCCCGCGCCGGCGGGCATCCTGGTGCAGCGCACGCACAGATGTATGTGATGGGTTCCCTGTTGCGCCATGGTACAGATGCGCAAAAAACGCAATATCTGCCAGCCATTGCCGCGAAGGTCAATTGCGGTTGCAGAGTTTTGCAGTCACCGAACCGTCGACAGGCACTGATACCACCTCGCTTAAAACAACCGCTATCCGTGATGGCAATGACTATATCATCAACGGCCAGAAAGTATGGATTTCGCGGGTCGAACACTCCGACCTGATGTTGCTTCTGGTCCGCACCAGGCCGATTGAACAACGCACCAGAAAGAGCGACGGACTTTCGGCCTTTATTGTCGATTTGCGCGAAGCCATTGGCAACGGTCTGACTGTCAAACCCATCGATGCGATGATAAACCACCATGCCTGCGAATTGTTCTTTGATAATTTGCGTGTTCCGGCCAGCAACCTTTTGGGCTTTAAGGTGGTACTGGATTCAATGAATGCAGAGCGCATTCTTATTGCTGCTGAATGCATTGGTGACGCGCGCTATTTTCTGGAAAAATCCACCGAATACGCAAAATCACGCGAGGTCTTTAACCGGCCAATTGGCCAGAATCAGGGCATTTCATTCCCGATCGCTGAATGTTTTGCGCAAACAGAAGCCGCAAACCTGATGGTGGAAAAGGCGGCTGGTCTGTTTGATGCGGGCAACCCTTGTGGCCCCGAAGCCAATATGGCCAAGATGCTTGCAGCTGATGCCTCCAAAGCTGCCGGTGATATGTGCATGCAGGTTCATGGTGGTTTCGGTCTTGCACGGGATTACCACATTGAGCGTAAATTCCGTGAAACCAGACTTTATCAGGTGGCCCCGATTTCAACCAATCTGATCTTGAGTTACCTTGCTGAACATGTGCTTGGCCTGCCAAGGAGCTTTTAACAATGCGACCACTTGAGGGCATGCTCGTTGTGACTGTTGAACAGGCGGTGGCTGCTCCCCTTTGTACTGCAAGACTGGCTGATGCGGGTGCACGGGTGATAAAAATCGAGCGACCGGGCGGTGATTTTGCACGATTGTACGATAAGGCCGCTCTCGGTGAGAGCTCATATTTCACCTGGCTTAATCACGGGAAAGAGTCACTGGTGCTGGATTTCAAGCAGCGGCAGGATGCGGGCCTGTTGCATCGGTTGATCGGACATGCTGACGTGTTGGTGCAAAATCTGGTGCCGGGTGCAATGGTGCGTGCAGGATTTGGCTCTCAAGACTTGCGCAAGGCTCATCCGAACCTCATCACCTGCGATATTTCCGGTTATGGCGAAGCAAAGGAAGTGGCTCATCTTAAGGCCTATGATTTGCTGGTGCAGGCGGAATCGGGCCTGATCGAGATTTCAGGCGGACCGGGAGAGCCGGGGCGTATTGGCGTTTCACTTTGCGATATTGGTGCGGGTGTTACCGCCCATGGGGCCATTATAGGGGCGCTGCTGGCACGTGAGCGTTTCGGCGAAGGGGCGGGGCTTGCCATATCACTGTTTGATGTGGCCGCCGAATGGATGAGTGTGCCTTATATTCACGGTGTGCATGATAATAACCCTCCCTGTCGGGCCGGCTTGCATCATCCGTCCATCGCACCTTACGGGGCCTATGAAACCCGCGATGGTACAAAAACCATTCTATCCATTCAAAATGAACGCGAATGGGTCAGGTTCTGCAAATTGGTATTATTGCGGGTGGACATGATCGCTGATGAGCGATTTGGTTCCAATAATGCGCGGGTGGAAAACCGAAAGGTGCTGGATCAGGAAATGAAGGCGGTACTTTCACAAATTGATGTTGCAGAATTTCGAAGCCGTCTGTGCGCGGCTGATATAGCCCATGCAGGGTTAAACAATATTGCAGACCTCGCCCGCCATCCGGCCTTGCGTACACGCGCGATTACCAACAGCATTGGTAAAAAAGTCGTTCTTCCAGCCCATCCGGTGGTCTGGGGAAAGTTGCGGGCAACTGGCATCGGCACAGTGCCAACAATCGGCCAGCACAGTGAGGCAATACGCAAGGAATTTGCCCGATGATTGACATTGACCATCTGAGCCAGTGGATTGGTCGCAGCGAGACTGTTGCAGATACAATCGATCTTGCCACCTGCAGGCGCATAGAGGCCACATTTGATCTGTCACCCCAATTGGAAAGGGGGGACCCATTGCCTGCGTTATGGCACTGGTGCTGGTTTCACAACGCAGCAAGGGAAAGTCTTCTCGGCCGCGATGGTCATGCGGAAAAAGGCGGATTTCTACCGCCGGTTCCACTGCCACGGCGCATGTGGGCTGGTGGGCGTTTTGTCTTTGAAAGACCACTGACAATTGATTGCAAGGCGGAAAGAACATCGACAATTAAATCAATCGAGATGAAAGAAGGGCGCTCTGGAATGCTTTGTTTTGTCACTATTGAGCATAGAATTTGCCATGAGGGGGAAACCTGCTTTGTCGAAGAACATGACATTGTTTATCGGGAAGATCCGAAGCCGGGTGACAAACCGCAACAGGCAATTGATGCTTCCCCGGCCAAGCCGGAGTTTTCCCGTAAAATTTTGCCAACTCCAGTCATGTTGTTCCGCTATTCAGCGCTTACCTTCAACAGCCATCGTATCCACTATGACCGCGATTACTGTCGTGAAGTGGAAGGCTATCCGGGCCTTGTTTTCCACGGGCCTTTAACTGCAACCCTTCTTGCAAGCCTGGCAGAACGACATTGCCCGGAGAAGGTTTTGAAGGAATTTGAATATCGGGCTGTCAGTCCGGTATTCGATACTGATGTGTTGGCTATCGAGGGGTGTATTG
>QIIJ01000329.1 GCA_003232595.1 Aurantimonadaceae bacterium
GAAACCACTTGATCGCAACAAGCTCAACCAGAATGAGCAGTACAAACACCGGAATGGCAAACTGGGTAACATCGGGAAAGGAAGGAATTTCTGACATCAGGTAGTTGCTCCTGAAATTGTTGCAAGCTTCATCATTGAATTGTCGGTCAACATTTTGTCTTCCAGCACTATTTCTGCCAGTGGCAACGTCATGTCATTGAGCCCGAGCATTATTTTACCATCATCATTGTTGAGGGACCTGATTGCCTGACTGCTCAACAAACGGGTGAGCGAATGCGCACCTATTGAAATTACCAAACCCGCTTCACTTTTCCTATCGGAAAACAACAGGGCAGATTTGTGATCAGTGGAAAGGACGACATCAACCGGTTCAAATCCCGGAAAATCAATCGCGAAGCGCTTTTTGACCGCCTGTTCTGTTTCAAATGTCCTGCTTGTCATGCCTGAGAGCAAATGAGCAATTCCCACAATCAGGCAAACGCCGAATACCACCAGAATTGCTAAAATTGACAACGGCATCAATAGCTCCCCGTTTTTGCAGCGCGCCACAGGATTATCTGCTTTTTCCATTGGGAAATGTCAATCGATCTGACCAGAGCCTGTGCACCCTCTTTTTCAAAACATTTGAAATAGGCAGGCGCAAGCGACATGGGCAGGAATACAGGTAAAATCCGCCCGGGCAATGCCCCGTGATAACTTTTGTATTTGACCAGATGATGTTTTGCCACATCAACCAGTGAATACACCAATGCGGTTGATTTGGGGGTTTGATCACCTTCGAAATAGTCGTCAATAGACAATTCTGCTTTCAGCAACAACTCAGCGGAGATGTAACATTGCCGCCGCGCCCGGTGAATTGGCAGGTTTTTCAGCATTTCGATTATCAACAAGACCACGCCTGCATGACCGGCACAATCGCCGGCTTTCGGGTTGTGGCCACCATTGGCAATCATCGCTGCCAGTTGAAACAGGCTGGATGTGGTTTCGCCTGCATGCCCCTCCAACATATTGTTGTCTTCCATCGGGTCATTATAAAGATCAAATATCCGAGCCTCGAGATAATTGGCAAACAATGGCCGTGGAAGACTAAATCTCTCAATCGTTTGAACAAGATGTGCAGCAAGGGGGTGGCTTTGCGCCTCTCCCGCTCTTTTGCCGTCAACAATGTCACGCCACCACTGCAGCCGTACTTCTCCCATTAACGGCTCTCTGACCAGGTTGCGGATATTTGAGATTTCGGCGTCAAATGCATAAAGAACGAAGATGGAGTTTCGGATATCCAACGGCAGGAATAAAGTTGACAGGTACCGGTCAAGCGAGTGTTGGCGTACAATCGCCATGAATTCGTTCAGGTGATTTTTGTCGAGTGATGCCATTCTACTGATTTAAACAGCAATCAACGCAGCCGCAACCGCGCGTTTTTCAGCCAGCAATACATTAAATGTACGTACTGCCGCCCCGGTGCTCATGGGATCGCTGACAATGGTATTGTCGTTTAAGATGAGTTTTAACTGGGGTGTCAGAGGCAACAAATCCAACCCCGTGCCCACCAGCAAAACCTCGATATCGCCGGCTTCTGCAATGATCCGCTCAAAATACGCTGGCGCCAGATGCGTGGCGCTGTCAACACTCCAGGCATAGATACCACTGGGCAGGCACAGGATACTGCCCTTGTGGGACATGCCCGCAAACCGGAACCCACCGTCACCATAGGCATTGATCGGCGCACGACCGGGGAAATGCGCCTCATTCATTTCAATACCGGGGGACATGAACCCTATTGCACTTCCTGCATTTCCTCACCTTTATAAGGTGAGGGATCAGTACGATCCATTGCGCCCGGGCGCAGGTTGAACAATATCAAAAGCGGAGCTGCGATGAATATTGAGGAATAGGTACCAACAAAAATACCAAATATCATCGCAAAAGTGAATGACGCCAAAACTTCACCGCCAAGAAAATACAACGCAAACAATGCCAGCAATGTGGTCATTGACGTCAGCACAGTTCGAGATAATGTGTGATTGATTGACATATCCAGCAGGTCGGATATCGACATTTTCTTGTATTTTCGCAGATTTTCGCGAATCCGGTCATAGACAACCACTGTGTCATTAAGCGAATAACCGACAATGGTGAGAATGGCCGCAATGGACGACAGATTAAACTCGATCTGCAGCAGCGCAAACATGCCGATGGTCAAGAGGACATCATGCGTCGTTGCAAGAATGGCACCCATCGCAAACTGCCACTCAAACCGGAACCATATATAGACCATGATGGCCAGCAGGGCCGCCAACACCGCTATTGAACCGGCCTGGGTAAGTTCACCTGATACAGTCGGTCCGACAACTTCCTGTCGTCGAAACTCGTAGTCCGCTTCCAGTGCGTCACGAACATTGGCAACAACAGTTTGCTCGGCATTTTCACCGGCATCCTGGGGCTCCACGCGTATCAGCACATC
>QIIJ01000399.1 GCA_003232595.1 Aurantimonadaceae bacterium
GTTTGGGTTCAGACCAGTTGATCCGGCAGGCAATAGGGAACCGTCGGAGAGGCTGCAATAAAATGCGGGTTTCTGAATTCCGGTTTACCATAAGCCAGTTCCGCGCCGGAAAGGCCAACCACCTTGCCACCGGCGGCAGAAAGCACTGCGTGACCGGCCGCCGTATCCCATTCCATGGTTGGGCCAAAACGCGGATAGATATCTGCCTCACCGGCAGCCAGCAGGCAGAATTTCAGCGAAGACCCGCCATTCCTACAGTCTGAAATCCTGTTGTGTTGCAGGAATTGGACAGTTTCATCAGTCATGTGGGACTTGCTGACAATCGCTATAATTTTTGCCTGATCACACGCTTTGATGCTAATGGAAATTTGCCCTTCAAAACTCGTGCATGCCTCATTGATACTATCCTCACAGGCTCCAAGACCCCTGGCTCCACTGAACATTCGACCAATGGCCGGTGCATAAACAACACCGGCAACAGCGATGCCGTTGTTGATCAGGGCTATATTGATGGTAAATTCACCGGTTTCCCTGATAAATTCCTTGGTGCCATCAATCGGATCAATCAGAAAAAACGGTTCCGCCGGATTGCCCGCAATTTGGGAATTAACACGTTCTTCACTAACCGTCCTGATTGTCGGAAACTCAGCCTGCAATGCGGAAATGAGCAGGCCGTCGACTGCTATATCAGCTTCGGTTACAGGGCTTTGATCCTTTTTCCTTCGAACTACCCCAATATTCCTGTAGTGGCGCATAGCTTCCCTGCCACCCTGGAGGGCCATATTCCGCAAGGAGGAAAGCAGTTTTTCCGGATAGTCAATCGGCAGCATAGATTTATACCAAAGAAGTTGGGGCTATTTGCGGTGTTTTTCGCGCTGAATGGGCAGCATGAAAAGTCTCAGCACACTGGCAACAGTTCTCACCCAAATCAGGCTGTCGAGAAATATCGAACGGTTGTTGATATAATATATATCATATCCAAGCTTTTTTTCCCGCATGTATCTTGAGCGGGAAGGCCGATAGTTGACCTGAGCCCAACCGGAAATTCCAGGCTTGATTGTCCGGCGTATCCAGTAATCTGTCGGCGCCAATTCCGGCGTGGTGAGATAAATCCACTCAGGCCGGGGGCCGATAAGCGCCATATCGCCGGAAAGCACATTGAACAATTGCGGTAATTCATCAAGGTGGGATTGACGCAGGAATTCGCCCAGACCCCTGATATTTGTCCCGTCATCATTCATTGTCCTGAATTTGAGAATCTCGAATGATTGTCCTCGTTTGCCAAGCCTTTCCTGGCGAAACAATACGGGCGAACCATGCATCCAGTATATCAAACACCAGATAATACCCAGAACCGGTGACATGAAGACGAGCAATATCAGAGAAGCGGTCATTTCCAGCCAAGTCTTTATTATGTCGAAGAACCGGGCCTTTTTCAGTTTTACCTGACTGGCTGTGATGTGGTGTTTAATTTCAATGAACCCGTAATTTCGCGCCAGAAACTCCGGGGCAGTTTCGATACTTATGCCCAATTTCAAGGCTGATTTAAATCTCGGATCGGGAAGAGATTTGGAATTGTCATTCACGCCATCAAATTCGCCAGGATCGACAACAAGTACATCAATATTCTTCAGGCCAGCTTCATCTTCAATGACAATGCCTTGCATTTTTCCCAGGCCGACCAGGCGAAGAAACCCCTGCCTGCTAAGAACACCATATTTCAAGCGCGGCAGAAACACAGGAAATAAAATCAGCCCGATCGCCATGTGCACTAAAAAAAACGGCAGCATTTCAATTCCAAGCAAGCGACCAAACAATTGCATAGGCAAAAAGAAAATCGCCTGCAGAATTACCATTTCGAACGAGGAAATGGTTGCAAGCCCGGCAAGTTTTTTAAAGAAATAGGCGGCATATATAATGGTGCCAAGGGCCATTAAAACAAGGTTAGTATCAACCACCATTGGACAAATTTGCCTCTTCACAGACCGGAAACAAGGCATGTTTAACCAATTGAACAGCCATTTGCGACCATTTAATATTCTTTCCAAACTCATCGTTAACATTAAAATGTCAGGTCCAGAATACCAAAGACCGTACTCTCAATGGTGCATTATTGCGCCTGTACCCTGATAAAGCTTCATTTCATGTACTGAACTGTGAACGGATATTGAGATTGTCCCGAATTAGGAACTTGGCAAGTTGCACCTTACAATGATAACTGAGGCTCTGGGCCTGTTTTGCCTGCGTAAACCTACTGGATTTCACCCAATATGAAGGATATGCCCCCGCTTCTGACTGTGATAATTCCGACCTACAATTCGGCAGATACAACGCTTAATTCATTGCGAAGTGTTTTATCGCAATCCGGTAAATTCGAGATTGTCATCGTTGATGATGCCTCAACCCCGCCATTTGCCATTCCTGATGATCTTTCCCGGCGGAAATCTGTCCG
>QIIJ01000273.1 GCA_003232595.1 Aurantimonadaceae bacterium
CAAAGCAAGCTCACAACAAACCGTAATGATCGAGAAAATGGAAACAATGCAAAAGCCACAAGCCTTTTAGCCGGCCTTATCTATGACGATACCGGTAATCGAATGACACCCAGCCACGCCAACAAGAATGGTACCCGTTATCGCTATTACGTATCAAACGCTTTGATTGCAGGAAACCGGCAATCAGCATCACCCGGGGCCCGGCGTGTTCCGGCAGCTGATTTGGAAGCACTTGTTGATAAACGAATGTGTCAATTTCTTGAAAACAAAGCAGAACTCTTTGGTGTCATCGAAACCTTTATAGCTGATGTGAATGAGTGCAATGAGATTATTATTCGATCTACCGAGTTTGTCCAGCAATGGCCCGCCATCATGCAACCGGATAAACGAATAATTCTAAGATGTCTGATCCAAAAGATTATCCTGAAAAGGGAATCACTTGAGATTACTGTCAATCCGGGTCAACTGCCCAGTATTTTATTCAAACCTGAAGATCAAAAACACGTTGAACCGCGTCGAAAAACAAAGGCAGCACTGATCATTTTGACAATCCCGGCAAAGTTCAAACGGGCCGGAATTGAAACCAGATTGATCTTTGAAGGCCCGGGCATTAGCAATCGGAGAGAACCGGATCGTAGTATGCTCAGGCTCCTCGGCCAGGCATGCCAATTCAGGGAACTGGTTATGAACAATCGAGGAAGGACCATCTCTCAACTTGCAAAAGAAGCTGGTGTTGGTGGATCATATTTCAGCCGGATCCTTCGTTTTGGCTTTCTTGCGCCCGGAATTGTCAAAACAATACTCGATAACAACCATCCAGTTGATCTGACCGCAAGGCGATTATCTCGCAAAACGCATTTACCTGCCGCCTGGAATGAACAGCGCAATTGGCTTACATCGAAGTAACCCCAATTTGAACTGCATCTGAATACTCACTTCCAGCCAACCTGCAGGAAGCACCTCTTTACCGTGTCAATTCGATAAGAATATTTAACAACTCCCCAAAAAAGTGCATCTTATCGGATGCATTTTTGAAATTCACCGTACCACCAAAACCGGCGTAAGAGACTTTGGCGGATATCACTACCGGTTCATCGTACTTTATCAGTCTCCGAAGACGGCCACCACATGCTGTAATCCGCCTAAGTCACGGAAACTAGGGTCGTAATCGAAGCAACCCGAACACAGGAATAACATAATATAATCAAACAATAGTGGCGGAGAGACAGGGATTCGAACCCTGGAGACGGTCACCCGCCTACACACTTTCCAGGCGTGCGCCTTCGACCACTCGGCCACCTCTCCATACCACATGCAATTTGGTGAAAATTGTTTGGCCAACTGGAATTTGGCCGCCACCTGATGCAAAGTCGCCGCAATATACCCATCGTACGGGAAGGTTCAAGACATGATTGAGGCAAAACCGTGCCAGAAGACAATATTCAGTCAAAATGCGGAAACTGCTGGCATCAGTCAGCCTTTATATTTGGCCCAATACTCAATTAAATGATGGGCAATGGCCATTTTGGGTGGCACGAAAAACCCAGCGTCCTTCGGGTTTTCCAGAGATAACAAAATTTCATCTCGTTTAAACCAGCGACAGTCGTCGAGCTCTTTTTCATCAATGACAATATCAGAGGAGATAGCCTCGGCAAAACAGCCAATCATCAATGTGTGGGGGAAAGGCCATGGCTGATTGGCCTGATATTGCACTTTGCCGATATTTATCCCGGCCTCTTCGCCAATTTCGCGACGCACCGCAGCCTCGAATGTTTCTCCTGGTTCAACAAAGCCGGCAAGGGCCGAATACATGCCTTCATTCCAGTGGTGACTGCGCCCGAGCAGGCAGCGTTCGCCGTCAATTGCCAGCATGATTACCACCGGATCTGTGCGGGGAAAATGTTCGCATTCGCAATTAGGGCAATAGCGCTTGTAACCGCCATCAGCGGACATGCTTTCGTGGCCACAGCGCGAACAATAGCGGTGCGATGCGTGCCATGCCAGTAGCGAGGCTCCTTGAGCCACTTCACCCATCCGCGCCTGCGGCAACAGTCCCTGGATTGCCAGTGAGCGGAAATCTATCGCCTTGATTTTATCGGGCAGGCGCGATGCATCCAGATCAAACCTCGAAGGCATGGCAATAATCGGTCTGTCATCTTCAAAACCCAACAGCACGGCTTCTGAAACCACGGGCAAGAACTCATCAATTGCACCAAGCGGGAATAACGGGTCAGCCTCACCGTTGGCAAAGGAAACAAACGTTCTTCCACCGGCAAACACGATTGCGCGCGCTGCGGGGTGTTTTAGTGCTTCGTCCAGGCAATCTTCAGAACGCTTTTCTGAACGGCGATCAACCGAACCACCGGCAAAAACCAGGCTGGCCGAGTGTTCGGGGAACGGTGATTGGTCAAAGAGGCTTGGCATCAAACAGGTTTCTCAGGCGGGTGATAA
>QIIJ01000330.1 GCA_003232595.1 Aurantimonadaceae bacterium
GGCTGAGGCCTGATGATCGCAGTTAAAAGCCGCTGTCCGGTTTTGGTAATTGTCAATGTTTGAGCCATCTGGCAGGCCAATACTTCAGGATTATCTGTCGAATTGCAGTTGACAAGCCATGCAGCTTTTTGGGCAGGGTTTGGTTTTGTTGCAGGTTCTGAACTCTGGGCAATCGCCAGATCACTCCCCGCTATTAACAGTCCGGCGATGAGAATTGTTGCAAATTTCGGGTTCACAAAAATATTTGGCATTGTTGTTGGTGCTCTTCAGATATCAAAGTTTGAGTTTTAGGTGCGAAACAGAAACTACAGGAGATAGCAATGAAAACGCAAGCTGGAACTACTGACGGTGTCTTAAATCAGACTGCAAGCATTCTGCCCGGATGACATATGACTGAGAAAATTGTGCCGTGGTTGTCGAGACAGATCAAAATATATCGGAACGTTCATATTGTACCGGCCAGGGCGCTGAATTTGACTTCAGTGTTTTGGCAGCACGAAGCGGCCAGACCGGATCAGCCAGCAATGCGCGGCCCAAAATGATCAAATCAGCATCGCCATTTGCCAGCACAGATTCAGCCAGATCAGGGCCGTGCAACAATCCAACTGTGCCCGTTGCAATTCCAGCCTCATTTTTAATAGCTGAAGACAATGGGACTTGATAACCGGGGTGGATCGGAATTTTCTGACGCGGGTCGCTGCCTCCTGACGAGCAATCAATCAGGTCAACCTGGCTTGCAGTTTTTAATATTTTTGCAAGACGAATGCTGTCATCAATGTTCCAGCCGCCTTCAACCCAGTCGGTTGCCGATATCCGCAAAAACAGCGGCAGGTTTTCCGGCCATTCACTGCGAACAGTTTCAATTGACTGCAACAAAAAACGGATGCGGTTATCAAATGAACCGCCATATTCATCATCGCGATCGTTGCTCAACGGCGATAGAAACTGGTGAATGAGATATCCATGGGCCGCATGCAGTTCCAGTACCTGAAACCCTGCCTGATGCGCACGTCTGGTTGCTGCTGCCAACAGTTCCAACTGCTGATCAATTCCTTTCCTGCCTAATTTTTCAGGTTCTGGCCAGCCATCGGCATAGGGTTTGTTTGAGGCACTGATTACGGGCCATCCACCGTAGTCGGGTGCAATGGGTCGTGTGCCTTCCCACGGTCGTCCAACGGAGGCTTTGCGTCCGGCGTGGCCCAGTTGAATTCCTGGAACCGCACCTTGTTGCGCTACAAATTCAGCAATCCGTTTTAATGCGTCGCGTTGTTCATCATTCCATAAACCAAGGCAATGGGGTGTGATCCTGGCACGCGGCTCAATATGCACTGCTTCGGTAAATACAAAACCCGCACCACCGGTTGCACGCGCTCCAAGATGCACCAGGTGCCAATCGTCTGCCAGGCCGTCTTTTGCCGAATATTGACACATCGGCGACAGCATAATGCGGTTGCGCGCCGTTATTTTGCGAAATGTTATCGGTTTAAACAGGTTTGGTTGCGGGTCACGTTTTAGAATTCGGCGGCTGGTTTCGCCTGTCTGGCGTGAATCTGGCTGGTTGTTTTTGGCGTTCATTTTCGGGGCCCTGTAGTACGGTGAAGAACTAAATTACAACAGCATGACCTTCACCTGCTCAAATTAAAATTCCCGGGTATCATGCCGGATTGTATTGAGCCGCCGGGTAGGAATACCATTTATCGTACCCGATGAAACAAAATCATTGCAGCCCCGATAAACAGGGCGGCAATCCAGAGATTGGGTGGTGTGGTCTCGCCAAGAAAACCAACTGCCAGCACTATTCCGACAACAGCGCCAACTGAACCTATCTGGCTTAAATATACTGGCCCTGCCAGTTTTTGAAGGGCGAATAGCCCGACATTCAGAAAGCTGAATATGGCTATTTGGGCAACCAGCAACCATGAAATGCGTCCGCTGGTCACCAGTTCATAAAAAATCACCGGGCTAAATTGCAGGGAAAAGGGCAGCAATACAACAGTACCGCCCAGAAGCATCAATACAGCAAGCGACAGGGAAGACCCACCCGGGGGCCAGCGCATGGTCCGGTAAATATTACCTATCGCGATAAACAGAGGTATCGTCATGGTCAATATAATCCATAACAACCCGCTATCGCCCGCTGAAGCCTTGCCGATGGCTAGGATTGCGCCAGCGGACAGCCCGCAGGCAACAGCAGAAGATCGCCCAAAATCAAGATGTTCCAGTCCAACTATAAGCGCAATGATGTAGGTTATCAGGATTGGGAACACAAAAGCCACTGACATGAAACCAGCACCTACATGAGCGACGGCGTAATAACCCATCAGATTGGGAACTGCGTAAAGCGCGCCGGCAATTAGCCCGTATTCCAGGGTCCTCCGGTTCAGGACAAGCTTCTTTTCAGTCGCAATCACCAAAACACTCAATAAAACGCCTGCCCCAAACATTGTGGC
>QIIJ01000281.1 GCA_003232595.1 Aurantimonadaceae bacterium
GGCATTGAAAGCGCGGATTCCATCGCTTTTGATTTTCACAAATGGATGCATGTAAATTATGATGCAGGAATTGTGCTGCTGCAGGACGGCGCAGCGCACCGAAAGGCATTTTCCTCCCGTCCTGATTATCTGGCAGCCGAGCAACGCGGCCTTGCCGGTGGCAATCCGTGGTTTTGCGAATATGGGCCGGAGCTTTCACGCAGCTTCCGGGCGCTCAAGGTGTGGTATACAATCAAGGAGCACGGGCTTGAACGGATTGGCGAGAAGATTACCGATAATTGCCGCCAGGCGCGTCATCTGGCTTCGCTTGTTGAAGCCCACGAGGAGTTTGAACTGCTCTGTCCGGTGCGCTTGAATATTGTGTGTTTTCGCTGGAAACAGATACCAAAAAACTTAATGAACTCAACCGGGAAATTGTCATATCACTTCAGGAGTGTGGCCTTGCGGTCGCTTCGACAACCATGCTCAATTTATCCCTTGCCATCCGGGTCAACATCACCAACCATCGCACCACCATGAAGGATCTGGACGAGCTGCTCGAAGATTGTGCAAGTATTGGTGCGGAACTGGCAGGATCGAATAGCTGATGCAGGAAATAACCATAGTGCAGCGGGAAAACCGTCAGCTTTTGCTTCTGCAAACGTTGATCAAGGTGCGCTGGCTGGCGGTTGCGGGACAATCTCTTGCGGTGATTTTCATTGCCTATGGACTAAAATTCGATTTTCCGTTTTTGCTTTGCGGAGCACTGATTGCAAGTTCGGTCTGGCTGAATATATTTCTCACCTTGCGCTACCCCGCCGGATTTCGGCCAACCGACAATGCAATCCTTTCACTGCTTGCTTACGACATCATACAACTTGGGCTTCTGCTTTACCTTACCGGGGGACTGCAAAATCCATTTTCAATGCTGCTGGTCGTGCCTGTCATAATTTCAGCAACCATCCATTCCCTGTGGCACAGTTTTGTTCTGGGGGTGCTGGTGGTAATTATCGCCACCATTCTCGTCTATTATCACGAACCTCTCCCCTGGAAGTCCGGCCTCCGTCTGGAAACGCCTTTTCTTTATATAGCCGGCACCTGGGTGGCCATTGTATCGAGCCTGATCTTTGTGGCGGTTTATACCTATCGGGTGGCGGATGAGGCACGGCGGCTTTCAGATGCGCTTTCGGCAACAGAACTTGTTTTGCAGCGTGAACAACATCTTTCCGCCCTTGACGGCCTGGCAGCCGCTGCCGCCCATGAACTGGGCACACCGCTTGCAACAATTGCGTTGGTTTCAAAAGAAATGCTGCGCGAAATCGGTGACAAACATCCCTTGAGTGAAGATGCGCAATTGATGCATTCACAGGCCCGGCGCTGCCGCGATATCCTGCAGAAACTCACGTCCATGTCGGAACACGAGGATGCCCATATGGGCCGGTTGCCGATAACCTCAATGATTGAAGAAGTGGTGGAACCACACCGGAATTTTGGCGTGGAAATCAAAGTGGAAATTGCCGGAGACTTACAAAGTCAACCCGTCGGCAAACGAAATCCGGGGGTTATGTACGGACTTGGCAATCTGATGGAAAATGCTGTGGATTTTGCAAACAGAAAAGTCATCGTCAATGCACAATGGGATGCTGAAACCGTATCTATCAAAATTACAGACGACGGACCGGGTGTTTCCCACGAGGTGCTGGGGCGGATCGGGGAACCGTTCATCTCGACCAGAAGTCATGTCAGTGAACCCGGCGCAGGTGGCATGGGGTTGGGCCTTTTTATTGCCAAAACCCTGCTGGAGCGCAATCGGGCACAGCTGTCTTTTGCCAATTTGAGAGACGGGGGAACAGGCGCGCAGGTTACCATCACCTGGCCGCGTGAGGCGATTGATAACTATACAGAACAGTCTGGCTAAACATTTACCGCACCATCAACTATTGAACCGGCAACTGTTGATCTGGATCAAGAATCCTTTTATTCCACAGAAATTGAATGTATGCTTGCTGAACGCGCAGGATTGATGGCGGAAACAGGGAAATAATAAATGCCTTTAGATCAGGATACCGCTCAATCGGCTGAAAGTGCCAACAAGCAACTGTTGCTGGTTGATGATGACCGACCGTTTTTGCAGCGCCTTGGCCGGGCAATGGAAAGCCGTGGATTTGTTGTGGCGACTGCCGATTCTGTTGCGGAGGGCCTTGCCAATGTTCGGGCCGGAGCACCTGATTTTGCTGTGGTTGATATGCGACTGAATGACGGCAACGGGCTTGATGTGGTTGAGGCCATTCGCGCCAAAAAAACGGATGCCAGGGTGATTGTACTAACCGGATACGGCAACATCGCAACTGCTGTGACAGCTGTAAAACTGGGCGCGATTGACTATCTGGCAAAGCCCGCCGACGCGGACGAAGTCTATGCCGCCCTGATGCGCCATCCCGATGACAAGGCCCCGCCACCGGAAAACCCGATGTCGGCAGACAGGGTGCGCTGGGAACACATTCAACGGGTTTATGAGTTGTGTGACCGTAACGTATCTGAAACGGCCCGCAGGCTGAATATGCACCGGCGAACGTTGCAGCGTATTTTAGCCAAACGTGCTCCGCGATAGCCCATGTATTTTCAGTCCCGATCATTCAATTCTATGGTCAACCCCGATTTTTCGGCATAGTCACTTACCTGCAACAGGCGGCTGGACGCAATGTGGGCAAATCGCAGCATCAATGATTTTCTGCGACCGGCATGATTTCCGCCCCATAGGAATCAGCAATAATCAACCCGGCATCATCGGGAAATATATCCGCCGGAACACCACTGTGGGTGGCAAAATAGAAGCGGTCACAATAATCGCGGTATTCCGGCCATTTTTGATCAACGCGGAAGTCTTCGATCGATGATTTCACCTCGACAATGATAAACTCCCCTTTGGGCGAAAGGCAGATCAGATCGC
>QIIJ01000558.1 GCA_003232595.1 Aurantimonadaceae bacterium
TGATCACCATATGGCAAAACCCGCCCATTTGTACAAGCAGACAAAATAAAACCGGCACTGAAATCATTCAGTACCGGTTTAGTTGGCGCTGTAATTTTTGTCCGGAACGAAAGTGGGTTGCGATCAGCCCGCTATTTGCATTTGCCGATTTCCTGCAGTGCTGCAGTTACACCGGAAAGCGAATAGGTATACAATGTGCCAGTGCCTCGACGGGACTGGCCGGCAACGCTCATGGAGCGTCCGGCGCGCATGGCCTTGACCATGGCCGGTTCCTGAGCGGCATTTTCCACCCAGGCGTTTCTGCCCTTGGTGAACATTGTAAATTTCCTGCCATCGATATTGACGGTGACTTTTGATCCATCCTTGAACGGATAACCAACCTCGACCTGAGGTTCATAGGAGACGTTCTGGCCCGGTTTCTGGCTTATCAGAAAAAAGATATCTCCGTGTTCACGGTCTGCCGGTTCCTTTTTTGTCGGGATCGACAGGATATAACAGACCTTGTTACCGCTCAGTTGATAACTGTAAGCACCCCAGGCCTTGAATTGTTTGATTTTGGTCGGTGTTTGAGCTATTGCCACAGATGTTGCCATTGCACTAATGGCCAGTCCTGTGAGAGCTGCGGCAAGATATTTTGAAAACTGCATAATTCCCTACCGGTTGTCCGGTCCCGCGAAAATGTGTTCAAGTTGATGGTCCCGTCCTGAAAGGACAGGCCAGCCTTTATGCGTTAATGTGCCTTAATACCCGTTACCAAAACATGAACAGTTTTGGGAAAAGGCGAATTAAATACCCTCGTCATTGCTTTTGGTTGCACATTGCAACATTTGGTGATGAATGGCGGAGAAAAGCGGCAAGAATTTGGCCACTTTCATCCGGTTTTCAAATTTTCCGGTTACGAATTTTCCGGCCTTCTATGCGCTTTGAGCCCTCATAGACCGGATGGCCATGATTATGGGGCGCATGTGGCTCGCCTGGCCCGCCGGTGCGTACCGGTCGCTTGGAATACCGACCCATGGACTGGATCCGGTCATACATGATAATCGCCCCGGCGGTTGCCACATTGAGGCAAAAACGGGTGGGGATTTTGACAATGAACTTACATTTTTTCATTAGTTGCGGCGACAGTGCCCCGCCCTCCGGGCCAAGCACATAGGCGGCTCTCGTGGGGTGGCGAAAACTCGGTAAATTGACCGCATCATCAACAAGTTCAATGCCGATCAACTGGCAGTCATCGGGAAGCCGCATCGCTTCTACGCTGTCAAAACTGTACCAGGGCATGTGGTCCTGACTGCGGGTGGTATCGGATTGCGGTGCGCCGATATGTTTTCCCGGTGATATGGTGAAAACAAAACTGGCATCAAAACCATAGGCGGTACGTGCAAGATTGCCGAAATTCATCGGTTTCGATATACCTTCAACCCCGATACCAAAATAGCCACGTGCCCGCATAGTGCCCTCCAATAACAGCATCCCGATTGATATTGTGGATTGCGCATGATTGAATAATATCTGATCAGCCAATTGTCCACCGGACGCGTTAAAGCCAGGAAAGATTCATGAAAGCCATTTTGTCCCACACAGCCGGGCCGCCCTCTTCCCTGGTGCTGGAGGAAATTGACAAGCCACGGCCTGGGCCGGGCGAAGTGCTGGTCAGGGTCAATATTGCCGCGCTTAATTTTTTTGACAGTCTGATCATCGCCGATCTTTATCAGTTCAAGCCACCAAGACCATTTTCTCCGGCAGCAGAAATGGCGGGAGTTGTCGAGGAAGTCGGGGCCGATGTTGGTGCATTTAAACCTGGTGACAGGGTTTGCGGCTCCATGAGCAATGGTTGCGCACGGGAGTTTGTTACAATTTCACCATCCGCGCTGACGATCATACCTGCAACCGTCAGTGATGAAATGGCTGCCTGCATCATGGTTACATATGGCACAAGTTACCACGCATTAAAGGACAGGGGGCAGTTGCAAAAAGGCGAAACACTGGCAGTTCTTGGGGCTTCCGGTGGCGTTGGTCAGGCCGCGGTTGAACTTGGAAAGCTGATGGGTGCCCGGGTTATCGCCTGCGCCTCAAGCAATGAAAAGCTGGCATTTTGCAGAGAGTGCGGTGCCGATGAATTGATCAACTATTCGACCGAGGATTTGAAATCGCGATTGAAAGAACTTTCCGGCGGAAAAGGTATCGATGTCATCTATGACCCGGTAGGCGGCGAATTCTCGGAAGCCGCATTTCGTGCAATTGGCTACGAGGGACGGTTTCTGGTTATCGGATTTGCCAGCGGCCCGATCCCAAAAATTCCGCTCAACCTGCCACTATTGAAAGCGGCAGACTTGCGCGGCGTATTCTGGGGGGCTTTTACCCAGCGCGACCCGAAGGGCAACCAGGCCAATATCGACCAGTTGCTTGCCTGGCTCGCAAACGG
>QIIJ01000631.1 GCA_003232595.1 Aurantimonadaceae bacterium
TTGACCGTAACCGAAGGCAAACGCGCCCTGCCACGGGTGGCCTTCGGGGCTCTGCTGGAGGCCGGATTGATAAAACCGGGGGCCATTCTCACCGACAGCAAAAAACGCTGGAAAGCAACTGTACGCATTGACGGGTCGCTGGAACACAAAGGCGACAATGCCTCAATCCACCGCATGGGTGCAAAAGTGCAGGGGCTTGATGCCTGCAATGGCTGGACATTCTGGCATGTGCTTGAGAGCGGGAATATGACCTTGATTGATGATCTAAGGTCGGACTATCGTAAGCTAAATAAAGTCACTTAGGGTCAGGGTCAATTGATCTAAAAACGTCGAATGACCGCTTCGAGCCCATTTTGACCAGGGCGGCACCGTCGCAGTTTGGCTAGTCGTAAGTTATAGTTGCAAGAAGCCATTCGCCAAATACATTGAGTTGCGACAATATCTCCATACAATGGATCGCACGGAGGGCGGTATAGCTTTTAGAAAGGTGTTGCGTGAGTTTGACCGCCCCTTATAGCTTACCATCCATAAGGAAGAATCTGAATGAATCACATTAGAACAGAGAGAATGTTGCTCAGACCAGGCAAGAAGGAAGACATAGAACAACTTCATCAAATTTTCAGTAGTCCTATAGCCATGAAATACTGGGATACCTTGCCACACTTGGACACTACCGAAACTGCAAGATTTATTGAAGCTATGATGGCCACACCTTTGAATCAAGGCGAGGACTTCATTGTCGAATTCAACGGTAGAGTAATTGGCAAGGCGGGATTCTGGAAGTTTCCAGAGATTGGTTTCATTTTCCATCCAGAATATTGGGGCATGGGGCTCGCAGTTGAAGCGGTTATCGCTCTTGTTGATTACGGTCTTCAGCAAAGAAATCTTCCTGCAATTTTTGCTGATGTAGACCCGCGAAATAGTCGCTCAATCCGACTACTCGAGAACGTTGGATTTATCGAATCTCACCGTGAATCCAATACTATCAAGGTTGGAGATCATTGGTGCGACAGCATCTATTTCATTCTAGAGGCATCAGATGCCTAACAAACCGAAAATAGATACAATCGAGAATTTTGAATTCATTCACCACGAACAAGTTTCAAAATGTGCTGCTAAATATTTCTCGGTGAATTCCATGAATGTCGCTCCCAAGACAATCGGTTGAACGACATCTGGAGCTTTGTCCGCATACCTGCCTTTCAACTTTCCTCGGATCAGTGTGTTCTGAACTTAGTCTTCCAAAGCCTTATCAATCACCTTATTAAACACCGTCGGCAAAGCCTCGTCTTCGACCGCGTTTGACCACCAGCCATTGGTAATGGGTTGAACCGCACACTTAGTGCGGAAAACTTCCAGCGTTAAGCAAAAATGGGTAAAAGTATGACGGATCATGCCACATTCTTGCCACTCGGCCTTAAAGGGTGCTGCATCTTTGCCGGTTTTACCATCCTTTTGCGCGCTCCATTGTGTCGTCGGCACCTCGCTCATTCCTGCAAGCAGTCCCGTGTCGGCACGCTTTTGCAGCAGAATTGAGCCATCCGGTGCCACGGCCACAAATGCCGCGCCCACCCTTTCGGGCTTTTGCTTTTTGGCAACCCGCACCGGCCAGTTTTCCGGTGTACCCGTCTGCGCGGCCAGACAATGGGCTGCAACCGGACAGGCACAACACTCCGGCCCGCGCGGTGAACAAACAGAGGCACCCAGATCCATCATCGCCTGGACAAAATCGCCTGGTCGCGAATTAGGTACAAGCTCCGCCATCACCGCACGGATTTGCGGTTTTGATTTTGGCAGCGGCGTATCAATACACAAAAGCCGCGAAACGATGCGCTCGATATTGCCGTCGACCACCGGTGCTGCCCTGTCGAAGGCAATGGCTGAAATGGCTGCGGACGTATAGTCACCAACACCCGGCAATTTGCGCAATTCCACCGGATCCTCGGGAAAGAGGCCGCCAAATTCTGTCGCAATAATATCGGCGCATTTTTTCAGATTGCGGGCGCGCGAATAATAACCGAGACCGGCCCAGGCCTTCAGTATCTCTTCCTCATCGGTTGCAGCCATCGCCTTGATGTCCGGCCACTTATCCACAAATCTGGCAAAATATCCTCTAACAGTTGAAACCGTTGTCTGTTGCAGCATGACTTCCGACAGCCAGATGTGGTATGGGTCGGGCAGAATGCCACGTTTTCGATCGGCAGGGCTTACCCGCCATGGCAGTGTGCGGGCGTTCTGGTCATACCAGTCGAGCAAATCGGCTGCAAAACGTGAATAATCGGGCCGGGTCAACATGGAGAGACCGTTTGTCTTTTGACAACAAAAATCAAGGGAAAAAATGGCCGCGCGAACCCAGACCGCTGGCTGATTTGATTTCTGGAGTTCTTGATCCGGTCATGCAGCAGCGAGCCGGCATGA
>QIIJ01000550.1 GCA_003232595.1 Aurantimonadaceae bacterium
CGGAAGGTGCCGGACTGGCGCAGCAGGACATCAATAAGGGTTGTCTTCCCATGGTCAACATGGGCAATAATCGCGATATTGCGAAGGGTCATGATCTTGTCTCGGAGGCTGGCTGATTGCGGTGGCTTTTCCGCTCAGGCATAATGCATATTGCTTTCAACTGGCTCAATACAGGTTTTTTGGGCGAAGTCAAAGTGCTGCCCGGCTAAAGTGATTATTGCGCCGGTTGCGGGATTACACGACCGATAGGAGTGGTAAATGCGCAAGCGGATCGGGAAAATTGTTTGGGGTGGCAGTGCCAGATGGAGCCACCATTTCGAGTATGCCGTTCTGGGCGTCATCCTGGTTTCAATGGTCGCCATGTCTGTCGCAACTATTCCCGGAATTTCCCTGAACACATTGCGTGTTCTGCAGTTTCTGGAGGTCATTGTTGTTGTGATATTCACGATTGAATATGGCATTCGAATATGGACTGCAGAAAAACCGCTGCGATATATATTCAGTTTCCTCGGCATCGTGGATTTGATTGCAATTGTCCCGTTCTGGCTGGCGACCGGTGTTAATCTGCAGGGCGCGCGGGCTTTTCGGTTTATCCAGATGATCAGAATGCTGAAAGTGCTGCGTTACATGAAGGCATTAAACCGTCTCGAACATGCGTTGAGGCTGGTCCGTGAGGAGTTGATCATTTTCGGAGTGCTTGCTGTTATTTTGATCTTTATTACGGCGGTCGGCATTTATCATTTTGAAAATGGAGCGCAACCCGAGGCCTTTCCGTCCATTCCCCAGTCGATATGGTTTTCCGTCGTATCTCTTACCGGGGTTGGTTACGGCGATGTCACGCCGGTCACCCTGGGCGGCAAAATTTTTACATCATTTATTTTGATAATCGGTTTGGGAATTGTTGCGGTTCCAACGGCGTTGATTGTTTCAGGGCTGACACGGGTGCGACTACTGCATACATTATCTGACAATCAGGAAAATGATGCGGATTTGCAGCCACCAGCCCGGCGGAAATAGGATATTGCTGTTGTGATTATCAGGCGGTGTCGCCGGTTATTGCCTAATAATACAACTTTAAATAGTCTATTTACAACCTTGGATAAATGTTATAGGAATTTATTCAAAGTTGTTGAATAAATTCATGCGCCATGACATCAAGACTGCCACTTATTGTTATCTTTGGTTTGCTGTTCTCCTACGGGGTGCAGGCAAAAAAACGTGAGGTGATTGCCGGGCCAGTCGTTGCCCGGGTTGTCAAAATCTATGATGGCGATACGATTGAGGTGCTGGCACAGGTCTGGCCGGGCACCCAGATCAATGTTCGGGTAAGGATACGCGGCATTGATGCGCCCGAAATCCGGGCCAAATGCGCAAATGAACGCAAAGCTGCCATTATTGCGCGCGAACACCTGAGCAGGTTAATTGCCGGAGGTCGGGTGCGGCTGACCAATATCAGGGGCGGTAAATATTTTGGCCGGGTGCTGGCTGATGTCGCAGCGCAATCCGGTCGCGATATGGAATTCATGCTGCTGGAAAGCGGGCTGGTGCGACCCTATAACGGCAAGCGTCGCCGTTCCTGGTGTTGATTTGTATCCTTTTGGGACATTGAGCAAATCGTTCCATACTGGCACATTTCTGTACCAGCAAACTTCTTGATATCTCTTTTATTAACAACAGGTTAAACGGCTCCAGTGGCCACCCATGGCGGCGTTAACGGTTTATTCACCGACAAAGTTCAAAAACCTTAAACATTTCAATATCTGGCTTTGGTACCATCAACCAATTGCTTTATTTAAGCCAGACTGGCCCCGATCCTGCACCTGATTGGCTATACAGTCGAACAAACCTGCGGGATTATCATGAAAAACTGCCCTTCAAAGCTCATTGACCAACTTGGCAACAAACTTACGGATTTTAAAAAAGACACCAGAGGTAATCTTGCAATCATTGCTGCTGTCAGCCTGATGCCGATGCTGATCGTGGTCGGTGCTGCCATCGATTATTCGCGGGTATATCTGGCCAATTCAACAATCACAACGGCACTTGATTCTGCAATTCTTTCAGCGGCAAAAGGCCTTTCCTCGGGTGCTTTGGGCAACGACCAGCTTGAAGCCCACATCAATGCAATGGTTGCGGCCAATCTGTCCGGTGCCGGCATGAGCGGGCTGAATTATTCCGTGATCAACATCGACAATAATACGACCAACGGAACATTGTCGGCCGGTATTCAGGTGGATCTGCCGATGGCGATCATGTCGATTGCCAATATCAACAGCAAAACCGTTTCAAGCAGTGTTCAGGTGACCTATGGCAACCAGAAGGTCGAAGTCGCCATGATGCTGGATGTGACCGGCTCAATGAGTGGCAGCAAAATTTCAGCACTCAAGACCGCCGCTATAGATGCAGTAAAAATACTGGTTCCGGCCAATGTACAAAATGAGATGAAGGTCCGGGTCGGGCTGGTGCCGTATTCCTATTCGATCAATGCCGACACCTATGCCGAAGATGTTACCGACAATGCATCAGACCGGTGCGTTACCGAACGGGGTGGCGATGAAGCCTATAGCCTATTCAGACGCAAATCCGATCGACTTTCCGGTTGGGGCCGATGAGCGCGCGGTAGACGATGACAATTGCCCGTCAAAGGCCATTCGCCCTCTGACATCAGTGCGGGCTGATCTGTTGAATGATATCAACTCTTATTCCGCCGGTGGATATACCGCCGGTCATCTCGGCATTGCGTGGAGTTATTATATGCTGTCGCCCAGCTGGAATGGTATCTGGCCGGCAAAATCCGATGCGGGTTCCTATAGTGATGAAAAAACCCTGAAGGTGGCCATCTTGATGACCGACGGGATATTCAACACCTATTATGATGGAACAACTGGTACCGCCTGGGGCGACAATGGAACCCAGTCCGACTTTGCTGCGAAAAGTTTATGTGCAGATATGAAGGCCAAGGGCATAGTTGTTTATTCGATCGCTTTTGAAGCGCCAGAGGCGGCACAGCAGGTTCTGCAAATCTGTGCCACACCAGATGAAAATGATGTTCAGTATTATTACAATGCGGAAAGTGGTGAGCAGCTAAAGCAGGCTTTCAAGGATATCGCCAAC
>QIIJ01000477.1 GCA_003232595.1 Aurantimonadaceae bacterium
TTTTTGAGGCCTCACGCAGTTTTCGGGCCTCTGCAATGGTGATTAGGGGGTATCGACCATAAGAAAGAAGTTTTTCTTTCCCAAGGTAGCGATATTTCAGCCGCCAAAGCTTTGAACCATTTGAATTCACAAGCAAATACAGCCCCGCGCCATCTGTGAGTTTATAGGGTTTGTTTCTGGGTTTTGCTTTACTTACGGCGAACTCTGAAAGAGGCATTGGGGGTACCATGAGTTTAGGGCTATCAAAACACCCTAATATGTACCCCCAATTTGTGGCGAAACTAGGATTTTAAATATTTCTGTATATTCACTTTAGCGGCATTAAGATTATGATTTTATTGGCTTTTTGAGGTGATATGTTCAGCTATGTTTTAGCCTTCTGGTGCCCAGGAGAGGACTCGAACCTCCACTTCCTTACAGAAACTAGCACCTGAAGCTAGCGCGTCTACCAGTTCCGCCACCTGGGCATATACAAGGGTCAATCTGGTATCGGGAGTATTTCCCGGTTGCGACGTGTAAGGGGCATTGCCGGTTCTGTCAATCGTATTATATGCTCTTCCCGCTGTGCACAAAATTGACTATGAATGGGTCAGCTTCCCTTAAATACAAAGCATCGAATGCCAAATGTTATTATCAACCGGAGAGTGAAATGACTGATATCAATGCAAGCAGGCTGGTAACGGTTTTTGGCGGTTCCGGTTTTGTCGGTCGTTATGTGGTTCGCGCCCTTGCCAGGCGGGGGTACCGGGTTCGCGTCGCCGTGCGGCGACCTGATCTTGCAGGCCACTTGCAACCCCTGGGTGATGTTGGTCAAATCCAGTTGGTCCAGGCAAATCTGCGTTATCGCAATTCGGTTGCAAGCGCCTGCAAGGGAGCTGATGTGGTCATCAATCTGGTGGGCATTTTGAGCGAAAACGGCAAGCAGAAATTTGACATTGTTCAAGCAGAAGGTGCCAAGGTGGTTGCATTGGAGGCCTTTGACGCGAAGGCAAAGTTGATCCATGTTTCTTCGCTAAGCGCTGAAAAAGAAAGCCCGTCACTCTATGCCCAAAGCAAGGCGCAGGGAGAGGCTGCAGTTCGCGAAATCCTTCCCGATGCTATCATCATGCGCCCTTCAATCGTGTTTGGGCCTGAAGATGATTTCTTCAATCGATTTGCTGCCATTACCCTGTTCACGCCGGTTTTACCTGCCATTGGCGGTGGCAAAAACCTGCTCCAGCCGGTTTATGTGATGGATGTGGCAGAAGCCATTGCCAAAGCCGTTGATGGTGATGCCCGACCCGGCACGGTTTATGAACTTGGGGGCCCGGATGTGATCACTTTTCGCGAGGCCTACGAGGTCATGCTGGATGCGATCAACAGAAAGCGGTTTATTATCACAATGCCCTGGTGGATGGCCAGAATTGCCGGGAGCGTGCTCGGGTTGATGCCAAAGCCTTTTCTTACCCTCGATCAGGTAAAACTGCTGCAAAATGACAACGTGGTATCGCCCGAAGCCGGAACGCAAAAGCGGGATTTGCAGAGCCTTGGCATTCAGCCAACCAATATGAAAGCGATACTGTCATCCTACCTGGTGCGGTTTAAACCCCATGGCCAATATGGCGACAAACGGGCAGTTTAAATTGGAGCGATCAACCCAGCGATGGCAAAATATTCGGAAACCAGTCATAGAGCATGGCAAACAGCAGAAATCCGAGCAAAAGCCGATAAACCACAAAGATCAGAAAACTGGTACGCCTGACCACAGCCATTAATACCAAAGGAAATCAATATTGACTCATATGACCGGCGTTTCCAGGGGTTTTGGCCAGGCGCGATTGGTGACTTGGTACTGGTACCACGAGCCAATCGCAACAACGTCCAAAACCCTTGGAAACCCGGCCTTCGGTGGCCCAGATTCGCTCACCGAACATCGTTGTATCTCTCGAATGATGCCCCGCATCGCCCTTCGAGATACGCCTTGCCGGTAAACGAATCTGGGCCATCATATGGGTCAGTATTAAGTTCCTTTGGTATAATATCGCAATTGCCGCAAGGACTGCAAAAAAAGTCAATACAGCCGCCAAAATAGCATCGCTGGATATGGCTTGACCGGAATTGAGCGCCTCGCCAAAAACCAGCACACCCGCACCGGCAATTGCCGGAATGCCCAGCAAAAACGAAAACCGGGCAGACTCAGCCCGCTCAAACCCCATAAACCTGGCAGCTGTGATAGTGATGCCCGAACGGCTGGTACCGGGAATAAGCGCAATCGCCTGAGCAACACCAATCACCAGCGCAGGCGAAAGGGTCATGTTGGACATGAATTTAGTGCGGCTTCCGGTACGGTCTGCGATATAAAGCAAAATACCAAAAATTATTGCGTTCCAGGCGATAATCTCCACCCC
>QIIJ01000510.1 GCA_003232595.1 Aurantimonadaceae bacterium
TCCCAGTGGCGCATACGTCCGGCCAGAAGATAGGTGACGGTCTCGAAACCGCGGTGCGGGTGGTCGGGGAAACCACCGATATAATCTTCAGGCTGATCGGATTCAAACCTGTCCAGCATCAAAAACGGATCAACCATATCAAGTTCCGGCGATCCGACAATGCGGGTCAACCGGACGCCGTCGCCATCGGATGCGGCGATGCCGGAGACAATCCGGGTGATTTCCCGGGTTTTGCCGGTATCAAGGGTGTTTTTAGCCAAGGCACTCATAGCCGCTATCCTCAAATCAGCGGTTATCAAGGGCATAGGCACCGGGACCGTTTGCCACAAGAAACAAAAAACCACCGGCAATGGAGACATTTTTCATGAACTGGATCATCTGGGCCTGATCAGCAAAGTTGTTGTGAAAGATTATTGCCGAGACCAGGCAGAATCCAGCCAAAGCAAAGGCAACAAGCCGCGTCTGCCAGCCGGCAATTATCGCCAGCCCGCCAATGAGCTCAACAATGATGACCAAAGGAAGCAACATTCCGGGTACACCGACTGATTCCATATATCCCTGGGTGCCCTGATAGGCGAAAATTTTGCCCACCCCGGACATGACAAACATGATTGCAATCAGCACACGACCTGCCGGCATCGCCAGCGTTTGAATAGAAGTCATATTCTTTCCTCTCCTAGATAATAAACTCAACCGCTTGAAGATCAGCCATTCATTAATCTTCGGGTTGGCAGGGTGAACTTAACTATTGTTAGAACAGGAATAAAGGACTAACAAGACAAATGATAGTTCACAATTGGAGAACAAAGCGTCATGGGTCAAATGGAGGATATGAGCACCTTTGTACGCATTGTTGAATCAGGCACGATCAGCCGTGCTGCAGAACAGCTGGGAATTGCCAAATCCGCGGTTAGCCGCCGACTGGTTGATCTGGAAGGCCGCATGAATGTGCAACTCCTCAACCGGACCACAAGAAAATCGAGCCTGACCGAAGCGGGCCGCAGTTATTATCAGCGTGCGCGCCAGATTCTCGCTGATGTCAGCGAACTTCACGCGGTTGTCTCCAACAGCAAGGTCTCGCTGGAAGGCGATTTGAAAGTTGCCGTGCCCCATACATTTGGTCAAATGCACTTAATTCCCGTGGTCAATGAATTTGCCAAACTGCACCCCGGCATTAACTTTCACCTCGATTTTTCCGATCGCAAGGTTGATCTGGTGGAGGAGGGTTTCGACGTGGCTGTGCGCATTGCAGAACTTAAGGATTCAAGTTATATCGCCCGCAAACTGGTCCGGATCAATCTTGTATTGTGTGCCAGCCCGGATTATCTGGCACGCGCCGGAACTCCGGAAAAACCGGCGGACCTGAAATCACATGACAATCTAAATTATTTCTTTGCACCCGGTACTACCAGCCGGTTTATCAATTCCAGTGGCAGGGAGGAAAATGTCCGGTTTTCTGCCAAGATCAGTTCCAACAGCGGTGAGTATCTGTGCGCTGCCGCAGTGGCCGGTCTGGGTATTACGGCGCTGCCGACATTCATAGCCTGGGGAGAAATCAGTAGTGGAAACCTGGTCCGGGTACTGGCCGATTACCAACTGCCGCCGATCCATGCCTATGCGGTTTATCCGCCGACCCGGCACCTCTCAAGACGGGTGAGGACATTCATCGATTTCATGATAGAGAAATTCAGTGAAGATCCGTGCTGGGATGCCTGTTTGAAATCAGGATATTAAAAGATCCACTGGTGCAGAGTATTCCCTACGGAAATTTCATTGCTGTATCAATGGCATAATAGCCATAACAATCCGCATGTCTGGTAGCTTTCATGCCTTTGTTGGTGAGATTGTGAGCAGCAAGTCGACCGTAGTTTTTTCCCTCGGTAAGCCCGTTGGTCCGTCCAGAGATGTGAGCTGCTTCGTGGACAAATGTTTGTATCCGCTCTGCGTTTCGAAGTTCCTTTGTTGGATAGAATATACGCGGCGGGTTTTTCCAGGCCTGGCCAATCGCGATTTTCATGATTGCAGGTGAAGCTCTGCCGAAACTATCCATCTTGGGTTTGAAAGTGATTTTCAACCTCAAGTTGGTAAGGTGCATTTTGATGCCGTCAAATGTACGTTGAACCTTCTTGAACTTTCGCGGTGAATAATCGCCGAACCAATACCGTTCCAGTCCGGCGTTCCAATCCGCTTCAACATTTCCGCTGGATTGAATATGTCGCAACCTTTTTTGGGCAGCTTCGCAAACACGTACGCCGGCGGCGGCAAATTTCACGACATAGTCCTCATCTACAGATCCGTTTGTCACTATTTTGGCTGGAACCAGTTTTTTTGCCAGCTTGATGTCTATTTTCAATAATTGCTTGATTTTGGACAAAGCTGGCGGCGG
>QIIJ01000449.1 GCA_003232595.1 Aurantimonadaceae bacterium
CGGTTTATCAACATTGAATGCAACGCATTGGCAACTTCCGGATATTGGGTTGCCGCACGCTGGAAGTCATTGCCATGCATTACCCGGAATTCAGAATCTTCGGTTGTTGTAATGCTGGCAGACCGGGACTGATCGTCGAAAGCAGCCATTTCGCCAAAGACATCGCCGACCTCCATCAAACACAACACGAGTTCTTTGCCTTTGGGGGTTTTTAACTGAACCCTGGCGCGTCCTTTTAGCAGAAACCAGACATTGCTGGTTTCGTCTTTATAGCTGATTACGGTTGAATAGGGCTTGTAGGTGTTTTTGCGGCAGCACATTTCCAGCCTGACAGCGTCCTCGTTCGACAGGTTACTAAAAGCGAAATTTGACGGATCCAGCTCACAGTCCGTCACCACAGGGTTTGTAATTGGTTCCTTGTATATGCCTTAAAGAATATATTCGGGTCTGTGTTGCCAGGAAACAGATGTTCCGTTTATTTCTCAAACAATCAGCCATATCAAAATTACCGAAAGGAGATAATCACCTTTTTGACCCAAGACAAGATGAAAGGCAATGTGCAGGACCAAAATGAATGGAAACCGCAGTAACGGCATAAAAGACAGTCAACCGCAGCGCAGAAATTCAGGTTCCGCGCTGTCGCTGTGGGGAAGTTGATGAAATATCCTGCTGACAGTTAATTCTTTGCCCGCTATAGAACTCCCTCAATTCTGTTTTCGGATTCTCCCATGAGCGGCACGACACTTAGCAGCGCGAACCTTGACCCTCGCCGCCGGAAAATTCTGTTCCGCTGCTGGCATCGCGGCACAAAGGAAATGGACCTTGTGCTCGGGCAGTATGCCGATCGTGAGCTTGCTCTTCTCGGTGCAGGTGAACTTGATGATCTTGAAATTCTGCTTGAACATCCGGACAGGGATCTGTTTTCGTGGATTTCAGGCGAGATCGCACCGCCACAGGAACTGTGCACGGTTGTTTTTGACCGGATCGTCAATTTTCATCAAAACCTGGCCGATTGAATGACCTGGAAACACCTGACCCGCCTGGACAATCTGCTCTTTGATGATGCTGCAAAAATACTGACCGGCATACCGGATGGTTACGAGGCGCTGGTGCTGGCCAAATTGCTGCGTGATGGGGGCAGTGACGGGCCGTTGGTTTTTGTTGCCCGCGATGGACAGCGAATGGCCGATGTGGAAGCGGGACTGGGTTTTTTTGCGCCATGGCTGCGCTGCCTGTTGCTGCCTTCCTGGGATTGTCTGCCTTATGACCGGGTATCTCCTGGTCAGGACATGGCGGCCCGGCGCATTGCAGTGTTGTCTGAAATCGCCAGGGGTGTCGACACACCAACGATCATCCTGACATCACCCAATGCGCTGGTGCAGCGGGTGCCACCGCGCGACTTTATGGCAGCACAGGTTATGCGGGCAGCGCCCGGCAATCGCATTCATATGGATGATCTGGTCAGGTGGCTGGAGCGTAATGGATTTCAGCGTACATCAACCGTACGTGAAACCGGCGAGTATGCGGTGCGTGGTGGCATTCTTGATCTATTTGCACCGGGCGAAAAAGAACCGTTGCGCCTCGACTTTTTTGGCGACACGCTTGAATCGGTACGTACATTTGATGCGGAAAGCCAGCGAACATTGGCGCAGTCCTCTCGTATTGATCTGGTGCCAATGAGTGAAGTTGTGCTTTCAGATGATACGATCGCCCGATTTCGGCGCAATTATCTTACAGAATTTGGTGCAGCTACACGCGAGGACGCGCTTTATCAGGCAGTGAGCGAAGGGCGGCGTTATGCCGGAATGGAGCACTGGCTGCCATTGTTCTTTGAGGGGCTCGAAACCCTGTTTGAATACTTTGACGGGCTGCCAATTGTATTTGATCACCTGGCACAGGAAGCGCTGAATGAACGGCATGAACAAATCGAAGATCACTACAATGCCCGCCAACGGGTTCTGGAGGAGCAGGGTTCAGGGCTGGATGACGGCAGTGCACCTTACAAACCTGTGCCTGTGGAACAGCTTTATTTGAACCCGGATGAAGTTCATCTGATGCTGGCTGGCAGGGGACTTGTTACGCTGTCTCAATTTGATACGATTGAAACTGAGGGCAGGCGTGTTATTGCCCTTGATGGCCGACAGGGTCGAAATTTCACCACGGAACGGGCCACAAGCTCAACCAATGTATTCGACGCGCTGATCACACACACCCGTGAATTGCGAAATATCGGCAAAGTGCCGGTCATTGCTTCCTGGTCCGCCGGTGCGCGTGATCGCATGATCAGTGTATTGGAAGAACACGGGCTTGAAGGCGGTCGCCTGATTGCCGGGTTTGGTGATGTTGAAAATCTTCCAAAAGGCGCAACAGGTTTTGCAGTTC
>QIIJ01000525.1 GCA_003232595.1 Aurantimonadaceae bacterium
GCTGCAATGCTGGCACGATGCGCGCCAAATGAGGGTTACTTCCCGATGATTGACGTGCTTTTTGACCAGCAGGAAAAATGGTCGCGTTCGCAAAATCCAGTCCCTGTATTGCTAAAACTTGCCAGACAAGCCGGATTTAGCGAAGAATCATTCAATGCCTGCCTGACAAACCAGAAAATTCTCGACGATATTCTGGCTGTCAGAAAACAGGGCGCGGAAAAATTTGGCGTCAATGCAACCCCGACGCTTTATATCAATGGGGTTAAATATTCTGGGGACTTGTCCTTTGATGGCGTATCAAAAGCCATTGATGCACTGCTTTAGTGCTATAAGTTCGCGTACTATCAGGCTAAAAGAGTGGACCAATAGTGATTCTGGTGCTTTTGGTTCGTGATTTGCTGGCGGGCTTGAATGGAATTTCAAAAACTACGTCTCCTGGGATTTAAGTCCTTTGTGGAACCGACCGAGTTTGTTATCGAGCGCGGGCTGACAGGCGTTGTCGGCCCCAATGGCTGTGGCAAGTCCAATCTTGTTGAGGCCCTGCGTTGGGTGATGGGCGAGAATTCCTATAAAAACATGCGCGCCTCCACCATGGACGACGTGATCTTTTCCGGCTCGCAAAGCAGACCGGGAAGGAATACCGCCGAAGTCACCCTGTTCCTCAACAATTTTGACCGCACCGCACCGGCTGCATTCAACGATGCGGATGAATTGCAGGTCTCCCGCCGTATCGAGCGTGAAGCGGGTTCGGTCTACCGGATTAACGGCCGGGATGTGCGAGCCAAGGATGTGCAATTGCTGTTTGCCGATGCCTCCACCGGCGCGCGCTCTCCTTCAATGATCGGTCAGGGCCGGATTGGCGAACTTATTTCGGCCAAACCAAAGGCACGCCGTGCCTTGCTTGAAGAAGCTGCAGGAATTTCAGGGCTGCATTCACGGCGCCACGAGGCAGAACTGCGGCTTCGGGCAGCAGAAACCAACCTGGAGCGGCTTGATGATGTCATCAGCCAGTTGGACAGCCAGCTTGACAGCCTTAAACGTCAGGCACGGCAGGCTAACCGCTATCGCAATGTGTCGGCTGATATACGCAAAACCGGCGCGACACTTTTTTATCTGCGCTGGAAAGCCGCCTGTGATGCTATCCGGGAGGCGGAATCACAGCTTGCCGCCGCGACGCTTGCGGTGGGTCAAAAAGGCGAGGCGCAGGCAGGCGCTGCAAAAGAACAGGCAATCATTGCCCACCGGCTGCCTGAATTGCGGGATGCAGAGGCAAAAGCTGCTGCTGCCCTGCAACGGGTCATGCTTGCCCGCAATCAGATCGATCAGGAAGCCGAACGGATAGCCAGCCGCCAGCAAGAGCTTGATCGTCGTCTTGCCCAGTTCGACGAAGATATTGCGCGTGAACAGCAGATGATTGTCGAAAACAGCGATATTCTGGCCCATCTCGACAAGGAAGAAAAACTGCTGCTGGCGGAGACAGGCAAGGGTGATGAAAATGAACACAAAGCAAAGGCCCGGCTTGAAGAATCCACTGCAAAACTGGGTGATGGCGAAAAACAACTGGAATTGCTGACCAGCGAAACCGCAAGTGTTTCGGCTACGAAAAGTCAGTTGCAACGCACCATAAAGGACAGCCTGGCGCGGCGGGCGCAACTATCCAGCCAGATTGATTCTGTTGCCGGTGATTTGCAGACAATTTCCGATGAAATATCGCGCACGGCAGGAATGGATGAAAAACAGCGGCATATTGACGAGCTGGAAAGCCTTGTCACCGGTTCACAACAGGCGGCACTGGATGCAGAGAAAAAGGCGCTGGCCTCCCGCACAAAAGAAGAAGACGCCCGCACCCCGCTAACAGCTGCGCGTGCCAAACTCAATGAGATTGAAACCGAGGCAAGGACATTATCACAGATACTCAATGCCGGAACGCAGGATCTGTTTCCTGCAATTGTCGAAAAAATCAAAGTTGCCAAGGGTTATGAAGCAGCTCTTGGGGCAGCTCTTGGTGACGATTTGGATGCCTCAAATGATCGCTCAGCGCCTGTTCGATGGGGACAGAATGATGCTTCACACAATGATTCACCATTGCCCGGTAGTGTTGAACCGCTCAGTTTGCACGTCACCGCCCCGGTTGAATTGAAACGCCGCCTTGCCCAGATTGGGCTTGTTTCAAGAACCGATGGACTGATTTTGCAACAACAATTGGAGCCCGGCCAGCGGCTGGTCTCGATTGAAGGAGATTTGTGGCGCTGGGATGGCTTTTCCGCATCAGCCGAGGCTCCGACACCTGCTGCCCAGCGTCTTGCCCAGAAAAACCGGCTGGCAGAGCTTGATCAGGCTGCAATTGAGGCAAATCGCCAACTGC
>QIIJ01000392.1 GCA_003232595.1 Aurantimonadaceae bacterium
AAATGGCTTGAACTCGCCAGACTTGATCTTTGCCATTGTAGCTTCAGCCATGGCTTTCACATCATCAGGCAGGTTTGTGAGAGCAGCCATATGGACCATTTCATCGCTCATCCCGCCCCAGGTCGCCGTTGACTTCCAGGTGCCATCAAGCGCTGCCTGGGTACGTGCAATATAATAATCATCCCAGTTGTCGATAATTGATGTCAACTGGGTTTTTGGACCGAATTTGATCATGTCCGACGCCTGCCCGAATGCTTTTGCACCACGTTCTGCGGCAACCTGCATCGGCGCGGTCGAATCAGTGTGCTGGGTGATGATGTCGACGCCCTGGTCAAGCAGGGTTTTGGCAGCATCGGATTCCTTGCCCGGGTCAAACCAGGTATTTACCCATACCACTTTGAGTTTGAAATCCGGGTCGATCGACTGGGCACCAAGCAAAAAGGCGTTAATGCCGCGCACAACTTCAGGAATCGGGAAAGATGCAATGTATCCGGCAGTGCCATTTTTCGACATTTTTGCAGCAATCTGGCCAATCACATAGCGACCTTCATAAAACCGCGACGAATAAGTAGAAACATTATCCGCCAGTTTGTAGCCTGTGGCATGTTCAAACCTTACATCCTTGAACCTTTTTGCGACCTTGATGGTCGGGTCCATATAGCCAAATGATGTGGTGAAGATCAGCTTGTGGCCGGTTCGCGCAAGACGCTCAATGGCGCGTTCCGCATCTGCACCTTCAGGCACACTTTCCAGAAATGTGGTTTCGATTTTATCGCCAAACTTTTTCACAATCGCCAATCGGCCCTGTTCGTGCTGATAGGTCCAGCCAAAATCTCCCACAGGACCGACATAAACAAAGCCGATTTTGAGTTTTTCCTGAGCATATGCGACGCCTGCGGCACCAAAGCTCACTGTCATGGCCGCAGCCATTGCCAAAAGGGTTCTTCTTTTCATTGTAGTCTCCACTGTTGATTATTAGCTTTTGTTTGGCGACACCATATCACCAAGTTTGAGGAATTCCTATCTGTCCGGGACGAAAGGTTGGCCAAGCGATGCCGGGGTGTTGATAAGTGTCAGGCGCCGATTGCGCGATATGATCACCAGCACAATGATTGTAGCAAGGTAGGGAAGTGCTGACAGAAATTGCGACGGGATCGATTTAAGCAGTGCAATGGTTGACACTACGATCTGCGGAAAATTAACAAATATAGATGCATCAAGCGCCTGAATATGCAGTTGGGCAATTGTGACCGCCCCAAACAGGTAGGCCCCAATGATCACCCGGCCCGGTCTCCATGAGGCGAATACAACCAGCGCCAGGGCAATCCACCCCCTGCCCGCAGTCATGCTTTCAACCCATTGTGGAACATAAACCAGCGACAGATGCGCACCCGCCAGACCGGCACAGGCCCCGCCAAACATCACAGCAAGATAGCGGATTTTAATCACCTTGATACCGAGTGCATGGGCAGACTTGTGATTATCACCAACTGAACGAAGGGTCAGCCCGGCGCGGCTTTTGAACAGGAACCACCCGACCCCGAATACAAGCGCGATGGAAATATAAAAAATCAGATCCTGTTTAAACAGCAGGTTTCCAAGGACCGGAATGGAACTCAATAACGGAATCTCAATAGCCGTCAGTTTGACCCCCGGCTGGCCGACAAAATTTTCACCGATCATGCCTGAAACGCCAAGGCCAAGAATGGTGAGCGCCAGACCGGTCGCCACCTGATTGGCTGCAAGCGACAGTACAAGAAAGGCAAACAGAAGGGAAAACAATGCACCGGCCACAATGCCACCCAGCGCGCCGAGATAGGCACTGTCGGTCACCTGCGCAACGGCAAAACCCGTAACAGCCCCCATAATCATCATGCCCTCAACCCCAAGATTGAGTACACCGGAGCGCTCGACAACAAGTTCGCCAAGGGCTGCAATCAGCAAAGGTGTCGCAGCAGTCATGACGGTCAGCATAATGGCTTCAAACATGCTCATGATGCCACCTCGCTGGTTTTTTGGGCAGATGGCAGAATTCTGATCCGGTAGTGGATGAGTGTATCGCAGCCAAGCACAAAAAACAGGAGCAAGCCCTGAAACACACGTGCAGCTTTATCTGAAATACCAAGGGAAATCTGTGCCGCCTCCCCGCCCAGAAAGGAAAGTGCCAATACCAGACCGGCAGCAAGAATTCCTACAGGATTAAGCCGTCCTAAAAACGCAACGATGATGGCAATAAAGCCGTAGCCGGGAGAAATTACAGGCCGCAATTGTTGAATGGCCCCTGAAACTTCAGAAATCCCGGCAAGTCCGGCAAGCGCACCGGAAAACAGAAAAGCAAAGAATGTCATCTTCTTTGCGCT
>QIIJ01000416.1 GCA_003232595.1 Aurantimonadaceae bacterium
GATATTTTAGGCTCCGATCATGCCCCCCATACCTTAGAAGAAAAATCAGCCCCCTATCCGGCATCCCCCTCCGGCATGACCGGGGTGCAGACATTTGTGCCGATTATGCTTGATCATGTGAATGAAGGAAAACTGTCTTTACAGCGATTGGTTGATATGACCAGCGCCGGACCAAATCGTTTGTTCGGGATTGCCGGCAAGGGCCGGATGGCCGTTGGTTATGACGCGGATTTAACCATTGTTGATATGAAACGGCGCGCGACGATCACAAATGAATGGATAGAATCACGCGCCGGATGGACGCCTTATGATGGCAAAAAAGTTACCGGCTGGCCGGTGGGAACAATTATCAGGGGTAAAAAAATAATGTGGGAAGGGGAGCTGATTACAAAGTCAGCAGGTATTCCGATTCGCTTCAACGGCGCTTTAAATTAAAGCGTTTTATTGAATAGAGCGGTCCAGCGTATATTCCCCGTTGGAAATTCTTGAGGGCAAATCAGCAATAAGCTTGGCCGTTGCATCTTCGCCATGGGTGCGCACCAGAGTTGCCAGTGCAGCAAACAGTGCCGCATGGGAAAGCGCTTCAGTTTCAATGCCATCGGCTTCTGCGCTATTCCAGGCATCGGCGATATATTCCAAAGCCAATTCACGCTCCTCGGATTGCTTGCCGGTCATTGGGATGGTGTCAGTCGAAGAAAACATGATATTTATGTCCGTTGAAATTCTGTCTTTAATCTAACACGCTGAATTGCTCAGCGATGGCAAAAGTTACGCAAGGGTTAATTGGCAGTGAGTAATTATACTTAATTCTGGTCCGCATAGCGAGAGTGAATATCACGGGTGATTTGCTCCGCTTCCTGTAGCAATTGGCGCACTGATCTTTGTGCCGAAATCGTGCAGGAACTATAGGATCGGGAATAGGCATAATATCCCTGATTGAATGCACCGTTCAGCCTTTGGCGACGATCTTCATCCGGATTGTCCAGTGATATAAGCTCACTGGCATGCAATCGCCAGTCGTTTTCTTCATTTCCACACAAGGGTTGCAAAAAATACAGACTGCCGATAATGCCCAGCAGTTTTTGCATTTCACTTTGATAAAGCGGATCAACTGCGCTGACCGGTTGAGCTGACAAAGTAAGCGCCAGCGCTACAAATATCGTGCGTAGAAATTTTAGAGCAGGCCGTGTGGGGTTTTTTGTATCCATAGGGCTAGTTGAATAAGTCTGCCGGGCGCGCAAAGCAAGCCCCACCCAAACAGTTTCGGGTGGGGTGGTTTATTGTTGTTTTGCTATCGACTATTGTTCCAACTGTACGATATCCAGATCCGGCAGGTAGGAGCGGGCACTAAAGGCAAAGGTTACCAGATAGACCACCAGTTCCGGCTCATCTCTATCGGTGCGATAAACCTCGATATTTCCCACTTCACGACCATCACTTATCAGACGTTGATCAAGGGCAGAAGCCTGTCCTTCAGACCAGCGAAATTCCAGTGGCCCTATGTTAAAAGGGGCATTTTGTTCAAGGAATGGCAAAGTTACCGCATAGTCCCTGTCCAGCCCTTCAACCAGATCTGAATCAACCAGTGCAATGCGCATCATTGGTTCAATATCGGTGGGCAATTGCCCGTTGAACAAAAACGGAATGGGTGTTGTATCATAGCTCACATATGGATTGGTTCCGGAAAGTCTCTCCCGGCGCGGATCGGCCAGCAAAACTTCCCCATCAGGATAGCGCTCATTAAAAACATCAAAACTGATCAGGAATGACGGGATCGGGCGCAGTCTCTCTCCGGCACGTGTACCAACAACAGCCTCTCCATTATATTGCTGCCACCAGTTTTCCTCCCCGCGATCATACATTAACAGGTTTGACCAGCGCAATTTTCCGGTGGTGCCAAAGGTTACTTCTTCTCCGTCAAGGGTACGTTCAAATACAATTGATGTATTGCAAAGCGGACAAAATGTAACGGCAACCGGCAGTCCGCCTATCGTATCATTGACGATTTCGTGCCACATCAGATAGCGCAGTGGATAGGCTCGAGCAACTCCGTTTATATCCAGCGCAACCACCGGCTCATTGCCCGGAATGCTGGTTTCGTCAGCAGCGAGTTGAAATTGAGGGTCATCATTTGAGGGGATTTGATCAGCGCCAATCACGCTGACAACTTCATCAAGATCAATCACTGTGTTGGTAAAATCGGTTTCCCAGTTTTCCGAGCTGAATTGTTGCGCCGCGACCTGTGGGCTTGCAAACGTAACAAAACCAAAAGCTGCAAGCATTATTGCTTTTTTTAACATAGCTTTCTCCCATTTTGAATTTTGCTTAACTTTGCATCAAAAATGG
>QIIJ01000534.1 GCA_003232595.1 Aurantimonadaceae bacterium
TGCGTCCGCAATAAAAGTGCAAACAAGCCGAATCAATACTACCTACGGGACCAGCTTGTATCCGCCACTTTCTGTCACAAGCAGTTGCGCATTGGAAGGTTCGCGTTCAATTTTTTGCCGCAACCTGTAGATATGTGTCTCAAGAGTGTGTGTTGTGACCCCTGAATTATAACCCCAGACCTCCTCCAGCAGCACATCACGGGTGACCACCTGTTGTTCTGCACGATAGAGATATTTTAAAATCGCGGTTTCTTTCTCGGTCAAGCGGACCTTATTGCCGTTCTCGTCTTCAATCAGCAGTTTTTGTGACGGCTGGAAAGTGTAGTGGCCGATTGTAAACACCGCATCTTCACTTTGCTCGTGCTGGCGCAATTGGGCCCGAATGCGGGCAAGCAGCACTGCAAATTTGAATGGTTTGGTCACATAGTCGTTGGCACCGGCCTCAAGGCCGAGAATGGTATCTGAATCGGTGTCGTGACCGGTGAGTACGATAATGGGAGCCTTGAAACCGCTCTTTCGCAATATCTTGACAGCTTCCCGACCATCCATATCCGGCAGGCCCACATCCATAATCAATAGATCCAGATGATTGGAACGGGCGGCTTGAATGCCTCTTGTGGCGCTGTCCTCCTGGAGCAGGTCAAATTCCTCGTAAAGAGCCAGTTGCTCTGTTAGGGCTTCACGCAGATCTTCATCGTCATCAACAAGAAGAATGGTTCGGGCGGTCATAGGCGTTTCCTGATTCTCTATTTCGTTCTGTATGTATAGCAATTATGTTGCTAATTTGCTGAAGAATACGCTGTAAACTCACTTTGGTACACGAAATCGTCACAGTGACTTGAGATTCAGGATTGGTATCTGGATAAAATGTCGAATTCCTGCTGCAGTAAATCAAAATATTTTCGATCAATATTTGCTCGCCGATCGATCAAGGACCCTTCAAAAGGTGTTGTATTGGTCGGAGGTCGGCAGATAGTGTGTGCCCTGGGTCGAAGTGGCATTTCTACCAGCAAGCGAGAAGGGGACGGCGCAACGCCTGCTGGACGTTTTCGGTTTATCTCGGCCTTTTACCGGCCCGACCGGGAGAAATTAATGCCGACCGGATTGCCGGTAAGACGAATTACTGATCAAACCGGCTGGTGCGATGATCCCGGTGATCGTAACTATAACCGGGCTGTGAAGATGCCCTATGCCTCAAGCCATGAAAAGATGAGGCGTGAAGATGGATTGTATGACTGGTGTCTGGTGCTTGATCAGAACTATTCCCTGAAAATTCGCGGGCGTGGCAGCGCCATATTTTTCCATATGGCTTCACCCGATTTCCGGCCGACAGAGGGTTGTGTGGCAATCCGGCCCAGGGACATGCGATGGCTTCTTGGATATATCAGCCCGAATAGCGAACTGGTCATTTGTTATTGAAAGACAAAAAACCCGGCCCTGCTGTTGACCGGGTTTCCTGTTGATAAAAACCAGGGGGACAACAATGACCCCTTGGAAATGCAGTGATCAGGAATGATAAGCTGCTTCACCGTGGGATGTGAGGTCAAGGCCCTCACGTTCGGATGATTCATCAACCCGCAGCCCGATGATGACATCGACCAGTTTGAAGAGAACCACCGAACCAATTGCGCACCACACAATTGTGATGACAACGGCCATGGCCTGGATCGATGTTTGACCGGCAATCGAATAATCTGCACCACCGGTGCCACCAAGCAGCGGGCTGGTGAAGATGCCGGTACCGATAGCGCCGATTATGCCGCCAATACCGTGAATGCCAAAAACATCGAGGCTGTCATCGTAACCAAGCTTGTTCTTGACGACACTGACAAAGTAATAAACCACGATTGCCGCGATCATACCGAGCGCAATTGCACCAACAGGCCCGACAGAGCCTGCAGCCGGGGTTACGGCAACAAGACCGGTTACCATGCCGGAGGCCGCCCCAAGCATTGAAGCTTTGCCACGAAACAGGGTTTCAATCACTGCCCAGGCAACAATTGCACCGGCTGTTGCGGTAAAAGTATTGATCATGGCAAGGGCTGCACCGCCATTGGCCTCCAGATTGGAGCCCGCATTGAAGCCGAACCAACCGACCCACAACATGGCTGCACCAACGAGGGTCAGCGTCATTGAGTGAGGAGCCATCATGTCCTTGCCGAAGCCGATGCGCTTACCGATCATGATCGAACCGATGAGTGCTGCAACACCGGCATTGATATGGACAACTGTGCCACCGGCAAAATCAAGTGCGCCCATTTTGAATATCAAGCCGTTTCCATCCCAGACCATATGGGCGACCGGCAGATAGACGACTGTTACCCACAAAACGACAAATACCATTTTGGCGCGTTCTGCAAAGGCACCAACAATGAGTGCCGGTGTAATTGCTGCAAAAGTCATCTGGAAAGCGATAAAGACATATTCCGGGATTACCACACCATCAGTGAATGTCGCTGCAGTTGATTCCATCGTCACACCGGCGAGGAACAGTTTGCCCAGGCCGCCCCAGTAAGGACTGTCAGAACCACCAAATGCGAACGAATAGCCATAGACCACCCAGATGATGATGA
>QIIJ01000246.1 GCA_003232595.1 Aurantimonadaceae bacterium
GCCGCTGGGTTATCCGGCGCAAGGCTGAAGTTGTCGCCGCTGTTCGCGGAGGTCTTTTGTCCCTTGAGGAGGCATGTACACGCTATACATTGAGCGTGGACGAGTTTCTCAACTGGCAGGCTTCCATTGACAAGCACGGGCTTGCAGGTCTTCGAACCACTTGGATTCAGCATTACCGCGAAAGCTGATTATTCAGCATCAGGTTTTGATTCTGTCAAAACCGTAGGTTCTCTGCAATTTATTCTCTCCCCTGTAAGCGGGAGAGGTTTGTGCTGCGCAAATTTATTTTTGCTACATATTGCCTTGGTTTAACCATTGCAAGCGCAAAATTTTGCCGCAATTATCATTTCTGCCAAAAATGTTAATACTCTGTTTACCATACACTAGGTAATTTTTGCCCACCTCGACACTTGTTCGCGGAATATTAAAACTTTGGTTTGGGCAAAAATATGGAAAATGTAACTGGAGTTATGCAGCGATTGGGTCTGGCCCGGCTGGCGGCAATGGTAGTTGTTGCGGTGCTTTTGCTTGGTTTCTTTGGATTTTTAATATTTCGCGCCACCTCTCCACAGCTGGCCCCGCTTTATACGGGTCTTTCGTTTGAAGACAGCTCGGCAATAGTTTCCCAGTTGCAATCCTCCGGTACAACTTATGAATTGCGTGGTGAAGGCGACACGATTTTGGTGCCCCGCGATCAGATCACTGCCATTCGCATGAACCTTGCCGCCGATGGCCTCCCCACCAACGGGCAGGTTGGTTATGAAATTTTTGACAATCAAAGCACTCTTGGTGCCACCTCTTTTGTGCAGGATGTAAATCTTATTAGAGCCATGGAAGGTGAACTGGCCCGCACAATTTCCTCACTGGCCAGAGTTCGCACCGCCCGCGTGCATCTAGTTTTACCCAAGCGCGAACTGTTTCGGCGCGAAAGGGTTGACCCCACAGCCTCTATTACCCTTGGTGTTCGCGGCAATCTTTCTTCAGGCGAAATCAACGCCATTCAATATCTGGTATCATCTGCAATTCAGGGCATGAGCCCCTCTCAGGTGTCAATCATTGATGATTCAGGGCGTTTACTGGCCGCCGGCAACGGCTCTGAAGATCAAGGTGTTGTTGCCTCAGATATGTATGATCGCTCTGTTGCGTTAGAATCACGTTTACGAAATGAGCTGGAAGAGCTGATCGGCAATATCGTTGGTGCCGGACGGGTTCGAGTACAGGTTTCAGCTGAGCTTGAACTCAACCGTACCACCCAAAGCACCGAAACCTATGATCCAGAAGGTCAGGTTGTGCGCTCCACTCAAACCCGCGAACTTAATAATTCTTCGGTTGGTGCCAACGATGGCGGAGCGGTTAGCATTGGTAATGAGCTTCCCGGTGCAACCGCGGTGAATGGTGCTGGCACTGGCGCAAGCGATCAGTCTACAACCACCGAAGAAACCGTTAATTTCGAAATTTCCAAATCCACCCAGACCCAGATTTTTGAAGCCGGAGCCATCAAGCGCCTCTCGGTCGCCGTATTGCTTGACGGTATCTATATTGACGATGACAATGGCGCATCAACCTATCAGCCCCGCACTGAAGAACAGATGGCTCAGATTTCAGCTCTGGTTAGCAGCGCCATTGGTTTTGATGCCGAGCGCGGCGATCAGATTGAAGTAACCAATATGCAATTTGCCCAGCGCGCTGACCTTGCAGCCATAGGCACAGAGGGACCATCCCTGTTTGATTTCACCAGAGATGATCTGATGTCTGCAGCTGAAATGCTGGTAACCCTGCTCATATCCATAGCATTGATCCTGTTTGTCATGCGCCCCCTGCTCAAAAGGGTTTTAGAGCCTGAAGATCCCCTGCCCTTGGCTGATTTAACCGCCGACGGCAGCGCTCAGATGAATGCGGAAATGGCGATTGACGCGGCGACAGGTGGTGATGGAGCTTCCAGTGATGGTCCCGATATCATGGGAGATGCAAGATCCCAGGGAGAAGCCCAGACCCGCACATTGGCAAAAGTTGGAGATCTTGTCGGTGAGCATCCAAAACAGGCCAGCGTAATTGTGCGTGACTGGCTAAATCAGGCAGCTTAAAGAAAAATGGCAGATACCCAATTGGCAAATCAATCGCAAGAAAATTCCGGCCTGGTAGTTGGTACAGACGCGGAGGCACGCGACCTGAACGGGGCTGAAAAAGCCGCCGCCTTGCTTTTGGCGCTGGGCCCTGATTATGGCAAACCGATTTTTGAAGAACTTGATGAGATGGAAATTCGCCAGCTTTCACGCGCCATGAGCAGTCTGGGCCCGATTACTCAGGAAATGCATGATGGTCTTTTGGTGGATTTTGTAACTATCCTTTCTTCCAACGGCTCCATTTCCGGCAATTCTGAAACCACAGAACGCCTGTTGCTTTCTTTCCTGTCCGGCGAGCGCGTTGATTCGATCATGGAAGAAATTCGAGGCCCTGCCGGTCGCAACATCTGGGAAAAACTATCCAATGTTGACGAGGAAATTTTAGCCTCCTATTTCAAAAGCGAATACCCCCAGACCGTTGCAGTGGTCATATCAAAA
>QIIJ01000417.1 GCA_003232595.1 Aurantimonadaceae bacterium
TGACCTTCACCAACCTGCGCGCCCGGCTGTTGCATTTTAGAACCAGCGACAACAAGGAAGTCGATTTCGTTCTGGAAAGGCCCGATGGCAGATTGGCGGGAATTGAAGTGAAATCTTCCGACAGGGTCAGGTCTGCAGATTTTAAGGGTTTGAAGGTTTTGCAGGACGTAGCGGGCGATGATTTCATCAGCGGCATTGTTCTTTATTCGGGCAAGGACGTTGTTCCCTTTGGCGAGAAGCTGCTAGCGGTTCCTGTTGATGCGTTGTGGGCGTAGGGTGAAGTGAAACCGAAAGGAAGTTGAATTGGCAGAACGTCGAAACTGGTCACAAGAGGAAGTGCGCCATGCACTGGCACTATACCTTCGTACCGATTTTGGCCGCTTTCACAGTGGTAACCCCGATATTATCGATTTGGCTACTCGTATTGGCCGGACGCCAAGTGCCGTGGCGTTGAAGCTGTCGAACCTCGCCGCCCTCGATACCAGCATCCCGCAAAAGGGCATGGCCAATGCCAGCAATATGGACAGGCAGGTGTGGGCAGAGTTTCTGAATGACCCTGATGGTGTGCTCAAAGCCTATGAACATCAGACAATGCCGCCGCGAGCAACCGTCAGCCAACCCAATCCATTTCCGGGTATGGCTGAGCCAGCCGTTGAGTTTGACTTCACTGGTGCTGGTGAACGCAGGGTTGAAACAACCCAAAGAATTGGCCAAGGTTTCTTTCGCAAAATCATTCTGATTTCCTATCGCGAGCGCTGTGCATTAACCGGAATTGAAGATACCCGCCTGTTAAATGCCAGCCACATCGTCGCCTGGAAAGACGATCCGCAAAACCGCATTCCGCAAAACCGCATCAACCCCTCAAACGGCATCTGTCTAAACGCCCTCCACGACCGCGCCTTTGACCGACATTTAATTACCTTCGATGAAGACTACAAAATGAAAATCGCCAACCATGTACCGAGGATTGCACGGCGGGAACTGGAGCGAGTTGAGACAGGTAGGTTGGAATTACCAAGCCGGTTTTTGCCGGATCAGGCATTTTTGGAGAGGCATAGGCGAGAGTTTTATGGGGGAGAGTAGTAACCCGATTCTTAATTGGTCTTTTCTGGCCTGTTTTAAACACAAGCTGAAAGTCCCAGATCATTCGTTCATTCGGGCAGCGACATTTGCTCGCCGCAACACATCTGCAAAATGGCTTGTTAGACCAACCCGTTCAGAGAGAACAACCCCCGTGTCACTCGGTAAGGTTTTCAGGGCTTCTCGCAATTTTTCAAGCCCAGTATCAACATCAAATGTCTGCCAATATTTGGCTTCTTTGGTTGTAATATAGCCCTGCATGCTATCAGTGGCACCTGAATGCATCTGTACGATCCATGCTTGTTCCCCATCATGCACCCATTCAAATCGCACATTTCCAATTGATGCTTTTGCTCTCGCAAAAAGCGCCTCAACATCGCCAATAACCTCTGATGGTAATTGTTCGGGGGAACTAACACCCAGCATAAGGGTTTCCCCTTCGCCTCGTTTCCCTTCTATAATAAGCTGACCATCCGCACCCACAATCAACGCTCCAGAGAACCGTTGCCGAACCCCTTGTTGAGAAATGACTGAGCTGATTGTTATGCCTTGCGGGTCTTCAAGCTCCAAGAGTTCAAATGGATCAAGCCAGCCGTGGTTAGTGGTGAATTTTCCGGGCACTTGAACATTTGGTGCTGTTCTGATCCAGGTTTCACCAGACTGAGTAGCGCGCCCAAAACTAAAAGGTGCAATACGGCGATTTATCACTGTCGTTAAGGGAATTGGCAATCCGATGTGATGTGCCACCAAAAGGCCAAAAACCTTGTCACCCAGCATCCTGCTAAAATTATTTGGCCATACAGGGTTTGTGGCCATCTCTACATTCGTTTGGTTTGAGTACTCCCAAACTAGAATGTTTGATTTCCGCCAACCGCGCGGTTCAGGATGAATGCTGAATTCAAGCCGACTGGCATGTGAAGTATCCAGGCCAATCGGAAATCCATAGACTGTTCCCAGAAGTTCTCTGCCCCATCCGCGTGGAAGCGATACAGTACCAGGCTTTTCTACGCAACGCGGTGTGTCATCAGGTGAGAATTCAAGGGCATTTCCCATAAGAACACCAGAAACCCCACCATCATTCACATTTATGGTTTCATTGATAATTGTGTTTAACCCCTCAGATGTGAGTCGATTTACAGCATCAACGGCATCTGAAACCTTTTTAAGGCCATATATAAATTCACGGCTCTGCGGATTAGAAGGTTCAAAGCTACGCACATTTACCGATTTATTTGAGCTTGAGCGTAGGAGGGTTTCGATCGCTTCGTTCACATTCCTGAAGGATTCATTCGCTGACAACCCTACGATACGCGCAAATTCCTGTTTAGGTTTTCCATTTTTTGGCGAAAAACTTACAAATTGCGCCACATTCATCGTTTCGGCGAGAAAATCTAAAGAAGCATCTTTGCGAAGATGTTCTTTGTTAGTCGTTACCCTTGGCCGACAAATGCTCTCTAGCTGGCCAATAATTTTACACAATCCGCTAGCCAGTTTTTCCAATTTTTGGTTCTTCGCGCCGTCATTCGACAAAATATCTTTGAGGGCCACCTGTAATAAAGTCACGGCATCATCCAGCGTAATAGGCGAACCGGAAACCGTTTCAGTTCGAACATCATTTATGATTGCGCGCGTGAATTCTGTTGCACACCCCAAGCTGTATTCCCATCCCGGCATAAAAAGGATCAGTTTGGTATGTTTTTCGATTAAGCTTTCCCAAAGTACCAGATAGTCTTTTTGAGACCAATCAACAATATCAAGGCTGGCAGGTTCAACCACGATTTCACTTCGCTCAACCCGTAGCCGAGTGGCTGTAGATTTTAGATTTTCACAGTTTTCTTTTGTTATTTTTGCTTTTGCTTCGTCAGTCAAGGAACCAGATTGCAATCGCCTAACTTGCCGCAAACCCGTTGTAATCGGACCGCTCAGATACGTGATAGACATTCCAGCAAATGCGCATTCCCATGCTTGCAGGATGGTTTGATGCAATGCGCTGATAGGTGCGTTAGGGGTCATTATCTTGCATCAC
>QIIJ01000561.1 GCA_003232595.1 Aurantimonadaceae bacterium
AGAAACCTCGATTTCAAGATTGTTGAAAACGGCAAATTGGCGGTTGATGAAGTGCAGAAGTCTCATCCAAAGCTTATATTGATGGATATTTCAATGCCGGTGATGAATGGAATTGAAGCCACCGGGGAAATCAGACGGTTGTTTGGACCTTCCGGCTCTGGCCAGTCTCCGATAATTATCGGGGTTACCGCCCATGCACTGAAGGACGACAGGGAAAGCTGTATTGCAGCTGGAATGGATGACTATATGTCAAAACCAATCAGCCCGGACATGCTCATTGAAAAAATTTGCAAATGGCTGCCAGAGCTGGAACTGCCTGATGAAGACAATCAACCAAACAGGTCGAGATTCACTCGATAATGGAGGTTTAAATTGAAGTATTCTTAACCACCTGTAATGGTTTGGCAATTGATTAAGTAATTGTCGATTTCACTACGCTAGTTTTCAACCAACAGAATTTGAAATGCCTTGAGTTTGGTGAGGAAGTCTATGAGTAACAGAGCAGCAGTCGCACAGGCAAATGTTGACTATGAAAAAGCAGCATCGCAACTAATCCAGCCGACACCCAGCATGGTTGAGATGGCTTATACAGACGCCCTGACCGGTATGGCCAACCGTCGTCGACTGGAAGAAACCATTAATCGTTTGATTGACGACCGGGCTGATGACCCGGCGCCATTTACAATTGGAATTCTGGACCTTGATGGTTTCAAACCGATCAACGATCTGTTTGGTCATAGTGCAGGTGATGAAATCCTGAAGCAGATTGCACACCGGCTGAAAGTCTGCCTGCCTGAGGGTTCTCTTGCCGCCAGGCTTGGTGGTGATGAATTTGCCTTTGCGCTGCCTTTGGTTTTTGATGAACGCAGCGCCCGGAAAATTGGTGAAGACATTCGCAGCATCGTCTCAGCCCCCTATGATCTTGGCGACCGCACAGTTCGACTGTCAGGATCGTTTGGCTTTGCTATCCACCCGTTTGGAGGTGAGACATTTTCTGAAATTATGGGCAGTGCAGACACGGCTCTTTATCGCTCCAAAAAACGGGGCAGAAACGAAATTACAATTTATTCCAATTCTGTTGCCGAAGAGATGAAACGGGCGACCCAGATTGAGCAGGCATTGCGCCAGGCAATTATTTCTGGCGATGTAAAACCATATTTCCAGCCTATCGTGGAAATTGATTCAGGTGATACTGTCGGCTTTGAAGCGCTTGCCCGCTGGACAGATGCTGAATTGGGCTTTGTTCCGCCAGATGTTTTCATCCTGATTGCAGAGGAACGCGGATTTGTTGGATCACTTTCCGATACGTTGCTGAGGCAATCAGCCACAATTGCACTGCAATGGCCTGAAAATCTGTTTTTGTCTTTTAATCTGTCATCAATGCAGCTAATGGACCCGACGACTGCAGACAGTATTCTCAGAATCGTCGGGGAAGTCGGCTTGTCGCCCAAACGCCTTGAACTGGAGATTACTGAAACTGCGATCATGGGCGACCCGGATATGGCCTTTGAGATTGTCGAACAGCTTCGCGCCAAGGGGGTTCGGATTTCGCTTGATGATTTTGGAACTGGGCAATCAAGCCTCGGGCGATTAAGGGATTTCAATTTCGACAAGGTCAAGATTGATCGATCATTCATCTCATCGATTGAAAATGATCGCCCATCCGAACACATAATCAGGGCTATCATCGCCATGTGCGCCGGGCTTGATTTGAAAGTCATTGCTGAGGGCATTGAAAAAGGCGGTCAGGCAAAAATGCTGCTCAATCTCGGCTGCCGGTCAGGTCAGGGCTACCTGTACAGCAAAGCAATGGATGTGTCAGAAACGATGAAATTTATTGAGGAATCAATCCAGGCAAAATAGGCCGTTTTGTTTTCCATTGTAACAGGCTCTAACCCGCCCGTAACAATCTTACCGCTTCATCCTGTCCAAACAAATAGAGCAATATCCTGAGCGCCTTGCTGCGCTCTCCTTCAAGTATTGCATTGTTTGCCAGCAGCAGTTTTGCCTCGTCTCGCGCCATTTCCAGCAGTTCGCCATGGACTTCAAGTCTGGCAACGGAAAATCCCGGTGACCCGGATTGTCTTGTGCCAAGGATTTCTCCTTCACCGCGCAGGCGCAAGTCTTCTTCAGCAATCAGGAAGCCATCCTCTGTTTCGCGCATAATCCGGATACGCGCTTCTGCGACTTCACCAAGTGGTGCTTTATAGAGCAACAGGCAGGTGGATTGATTTTTGCCACGCCCGACCCGGCCACGCAACTGGTGCAATTGAGCAAGACCGAATCGCTCGGCGTGTTCAATCACCATTATTGTTGCATCAGGCACATCAACACCGACCTC
>QIIJ01000607.1 GCA_003232595.1 Aurantimonadaceae bacterium
CCTGCGCTGTCTTGTAACCGGCAAGGCCGACCAGTTTTCCCTCATCACAAATGGCGCATATGGCAAATTCAGGATCAATCACCTTCGCAATGTAGGAAACGGCTTTTTCCCTGCCACCCAACAGCCAGCTAATCTTCTGCGCGAATGCCTCGAAATAGATTTCCGCTGCCGGGCGTCGCAGGTGTTCTGGAAATCCGTGAACGACTGTCATTTACATCCTGTCCTTCGATAGCATTCCGGCCATTGGCCGGAAAACAGCGTCACAATTACAATATTTCAGGCAATAGTGTCATGATGGCCATAATTACTGGTTATTTCGTCAGGCTTTCCTGCAATTGTGCTTTGTCAGCACGCCGTTTTTGTGTCCACTTAACAATAATCACTATCGTTATGACAACTGCCGACAGGGCCAAAAGCACCATTATCGGACCATAAATAACTTCATTACCTTCCATCGCCAACATCTGGGCATCATTCATCGACTCATTTTGCATGCGATAATTCTATCCGTGGCCTTGCTTTTTCTCTTTTGAGATTCAGGATTTACAGGGATAATTCGCCAAATGCACATAAACTTAATATTACTGATTTTGCCCGGCGGGCCGATTTAAAGTGGCCTGGTAAGCCAACGACACGCTAACCCTTCAGGCGACGTAGCTGTGGCAGCAAACGAGTTTAGAACCGCCATCAAAGTGGCGCGATCATCCGCAACTTATATCAACGGTGAGCCGAAACAACAGCTGTGCGGGAATTTTCTGAAGGCTGTCGCTTATTTATTCCTCTTTGATAATATCAATGACAATGGCCACGGCTGGCTTGTCGGTGTTGTTTTTTACACCGTGAACCGTATCAACCGCTTCGGTCCATGAATCGCCCGGGCGCACTGTTCTTACGGTATCGCCCAAATATTCGGTCAATTCTCCCTCTAATACATAGAGAAACCCTGGACGTTCCGCGTGGGTATGTTTAGCGACGGAGCCACCGGGAGCAAGTGTGACACGACGTGAACGCAAAACATACCCGGCCATGGCTGGAATTTGTTGCTGCAGAGCCTGCAACTGGAGCGGAACACCGTTGATGCCCTTGTTTTCAGTTGGCATCTCTGTTGCAAATGAAGCGGTTCCAAAAACACTTATCACAGCTGTCACAATCACAAGTCTGGTAAATTTCATCGAGCTTTCCTCTATTTCTCGTTTCGGTCAAAACGGGTAATTCTTTTTAACGAAACGTTAGATGATCAACAATGTTGACAGAATTATGTCCGACAACATTTCGATTGATGACAGGTTCGTGTCGGCAGGCAGATTTGCCCACAGATTAAATGTTCATGGCTCCCCAACTCCGGTAACTTGTTGATCTGCCAGGGAACGAACAGGGGTACGAAGAAGAAATTTTTATTTCTATAGTCCCAAATGGCGAAGCAGGGTCGCCTTCAATAAACTGTCCGGCCCCGTCATTGCTTCGATTACCGCAAAATGGTGATGCCCCGGTGTTTCAATATATTCAATCGATTCCGTATCAGGCTGCCAGGCATTGGCAAATTCACGTGACTGGCGTTTGAACTCGTCAGTCTCCACGCCGCCAACAACAACACTGACCGGCAGGGCGGTGCCTGGCGTCATAAATTGCGGGCTGTTGCTCTTTGCTGTTTCAGCATCCATATGCATGCCGTCATTCACCGAGCATAATCTCAAGGGTTCAAGATCGAACAGGCCACTGACGGGCGTGGCGCTGCGGATCATGTCGCGCGGCAGGTCATTTTGATATTCCGGCCAGTCTGTAGCTGCCAACATGGCAGCCAGATGCCCGCCCGCAGAATGCCCACTCACGTGCAGACGTTCCGGGTCACCTCCATAATCCCGCCCATGGTGCCACACCCAGGCACAGGCTGCACGCACCTGATCAACAAGGGCCTCTAAAGTGACGTCAGGACAGAATGCATAATTAATCGATGCCACCATTGCTCCCGCTGACACCAGTGGTTCGAGTGAAAAAGCATAACTGTCCTTGTCAAGCGACTGCCAGTAGCCGCCATGGATAAATATCAGCACCGGCGCATCCACATTTGTCGGACGGAATAAATCAAGCCGCTCCCGCGCAGAAGCGCCGTAGGGAATGTCACGCACCATGTCTGCACGTTTGAGATAGGATGCACTCATTTGCTCCCAGTTGTGCATTATCTGCTCAACATCAACGACGTCTTTGGAATATTTCCACGGCCTGTATTGTTGATCCAGCCATTCGAAGGATGTCATGATCTCTCCCACAATTCCGCAACACTGCGTAATACCAAAGGAACTTAATACTGACCCATTTGACCGGAGTTTCCA
>QIIJ01000532.1 GCA_003232595.1 Aurantimonadaceae bacterium
GCGCAGGCTGAAACATCGCTCGAAGCCGCTCTTGAGAAAATCAGCACCTCCCGCGCCAGCAATCCCCCCAGAATACTGGTCTGCGGCACGCTTTATCTTGCAGGTGAGGCACTGCAAATAAACGGAACGCTACCGGAATGACCCAAGGGTACTCTAAATTTCAGAACTGATCCAGTCTGACAATTTGTTCTTGGGTGCAGCACCAACCTGAATGGCTACGGGTTCACCGCCCTTGAACATCAGCAGGGTGGGAATCGAGCGTACACCGTAGCGTGCGGCAAGTTCCGGGTTTTCATCCATGTTTAGTTTGGCAATTTTTACCTTGCCATTCATTTCGTTGGAAATTTCTTCCAGGCTGGGTGCGACAGCCCAGAAATCCACCACGACCGGCAGCTCGGATTGCAGGACTTCTGCGTCAAAATTACTGGTATCTGCTATTTGTGTTGCCATCTTTTGTCTCCTTGAGGATAGCGATTCGGATATTCGCCTCGTTGTTCGGAACGTAAGTAGCGGGAAGCTCTCCGTCAAGCGAGTGGAATGTCACGCCTGCGCGATTTTTTTGAAACCCTCATCAAGCAGTCGGTCGGGAATAAACATAAGGTCTGGCGTTTCTGTCCACAGCAGGGCAGATTTCACCGGTTTTGATGGATAAATCCGCCCGACCAGACGATGATACAGCGCCAACTGGGTAATATAGGCCAATGGCACATCGTCTGGTTGCTGCGGTGGCAGGCGATTGGTTTTATAGTCGATAATGGTTACCGCATTGTCACCAACAATCAGTCGGTCAATCTGTCCAGTGACAAGGCGCGGTCCACCGGCAAGTTCAATGGTACCGGAAATGGCGACCTCGGCCCGACTAATACCCGGATCAAACAAGTCAAAAAATTCTTCATGCTCAATAACCCCAAATACCTGATCAATAATATTCGCAAGTTCCTGTTCCGGCCAATCGGCAATTTTTGCCGCAAGATAACGCTGTGCGGCTTTACGGCGGAGGGCTGGGAAATTGCCGCCGCCGATATCCGGAAGTGTTTGCAACAACCGGTGAATGGCCGTCCCGCGCAGCAGGGCAGATGAGGGATTGTCATCACCGGCCAACAGGGGAGAACGGGGCTGGCGGTCGCCCACTTTGGCATCAATGAGAGCTTGAGCACCGGATGGGGTGAGCGGGCGGGGCAGCACCGTATGGGCGGGCAGTTTTTCGTCAGCCCATGCGGGCAGTACGGGATGCAATACGGGCGCGACCGTATCGGTGTCGGCGACTTCCGGCAGCCCATTTTCCGCTGAAGTTTTCCAGCGATGAAATGAAAAGTCGCCGGAGGGGTCTTCAAGCTCTTCTGCCTGCCCTTCAAGCGCGCGCAACACCACACTGTGCCAGCAATTTTTGTCCGGGTTTTTGCCGCTTTGTGTCCCACAGACAATCAGCCGGTCTTCAGCCCGTGTCATTGCCACATAAAGCAGGCGAAGATACTCGGCTTCTGCATCCTTTTTGTTCCGTTCGAGGTAATCGACGCTAACAGGAGCCGCATTTTTCCGGTCCGGCAGCCACAAAAATTCCTGAATATCTGTCTCCGGTTGTGCCACTTCAAGCAATACAGGGTCATGACGACCATGATAGGCAGCCTGTGTCTTGTCGACCAGAAAGACAATCGGCGCCTCAAGCCCCTTGGCTGCATGGACTGTCATGATCCGTACTTCGTCAATATCGGGATCAAATTCACGTTTGATCACCGGCGCCGATGAGTGCAGCCAGTCGATAAAGGATTCAAGTCCCGGAAGGCCAACCTGTTCATGATCAAGAGTTTGTGCCAGAAATGCATCAAGAACATCTTCTGCCTCCTCGCCTAGCCTGGCCAGAAACTTGCTTCGAACACCATCCTTGCCAAGCAGCAGGCTGTAAAACTCATAAACCGGCATCTGATCAGCCCGTTTCCGCAATAATTGCAGGTGTTCAAATGCTGCATTGGCAATTTCATTGTCCCGGGCCAGTTTTCCCAAAGATTCAAACAGGCTTTTGCTTCCGCGTTCTGTCGCAAGCTTGAACAACAGTTCTTCGCTGAAACCATAGAGTGGGCTTTTTAGAATTGCTGCAAGTGACAAATCATCCTGTGGAAGCAGAATGACCTGGCCAAGGGCAAGAAGATCCTGCACCGCAATGTGGTTGGTCAGCGACAACCGGTCAGAACCTGCAACCGGAATGGCACGGCGTTTTAATTCCCGGGTGAGGGCAGTTGCAAACCGGTCTCGATTGCGGACAAGCACGATTATATCGCCTGCTTTTACAGGGCGGCCCTTTCCATCAAGCAACACTCTATTGGTAATCCAGTGCGCGACCTTGTTGGCGATGCGCATGGCCAGTGCCACCTGAGGGTCACTGTCAGCCAGATGATCAACCGGCAAGGCCCAGTCTTCCGGTTGCACGGCCTCCTGTTTGACAATTAACGGCCAGATATCGACGTTGCCCGCTTCCCTTTGCCGGACCGTGTCATGCAGGGTTTTTTCCCGGTCTCGGCTGAGGCCGGCATAATTCTCCTCAATTGAAAAGATCTCATCAACTGCAGTCAGAACATCGGG
>QIIJ01000228.1 GCA_003232595.1 Aurantimonadaceae bacterium
ATGTAAACCAGAATTATCAGCAACATCACAACCATTGGACCAAGGTCCATGGCAGTCACAAGCGCCAGCAATCCCTCAGGAAGGCCCGCCAGATTGATGAAGTTTGAAAATATCCAGGCACCAATCAAAACGGCAAACAGTGAAGCGGTGGTTTGTGCGGTATCAATCAGAACTTCAAACACCGCCTTGATTGTCAAGGTGCCGCGTGACAGGGCGATCAGGAAAGCACCGGCTGCACCCATGCCGGCCGCCTCGGTTGGAGAGAATGCGATGTTTATCGGCCAGAAATTCAAAACTCCGTAAAGTCCGCCAATAACAACAAAGAACAACAGCAGCACGGCCCAGACACCCTTTAGTGCCAAAATGCGCTCACGCCAGTTTGAGTGTTCTCCGGCAGGGCCCGAATCCGGATTGCGCATGACCGTGTATTGCACCGCCACAAGATAAAACAACACCCCAAGCATTCCAGGAAGAATTCCGGCAATAAATAATTTACCGATGCTGGTTTCAGTCAAGAGCCCGTAGATGACCAGAATGACGCTTGGTGGAATGAGAATGCCAAGTGTGCCACCCGCTGCAATCGACGCTGTCGACAGCCCGTCCGAATAGCCGTATTTACGCATCTGTGGCATGGCCACTTTTGACATGGTTGCAGCAGTTGCAAGTGACGAGCCGCAAATGGCCGAAAACCCGGCACAGGCAACAATGGTGGCCATCGCCAGGCCACCGCGCAAATGCCCCAGAAAAACGTATGACACCTGATACAGTTCGCGCGATAATCCGCCCTTGTTGACAAACAAGCCCATCAGGATGAATAGCGGTACCACCGACAATCCGTAGTCCTGTGAGGTGTCAATTATCAGACGTCCGGCCATGGAAATGGAGGCTTTAAAACTGGTCAGGTTTGTATATCCGGCAATGCCAACAATCCCCATGGCAATCGCAATCGGCATGCGCAGGAATACGAGTGCAAGAACGGCTGCAAAGCCAAAAAATGCAAGCGTCATCAGGTAAGAACCTTTTTCGGGGCAACAATCTGCAGGAAGGCACGTACAATCAACACAATGGCAGTGACGAATGTTGCGATCGCAATAAACCAGCCTATATAAAATTGCGGCATGCCAAGATATTCCGTCACATCACCATAGGACCGTGAACGCTCCGCCAGCTCGAAAACCCGCCAGGCCGGCCACAGGAGCACAACACCGCTGACCAGATCAACCAGCAGATCCCGGTATCTGGCCAATGCCCGGCTGAACATTGGGTCCATAAGATCAACAACGATATGCTTGCCTTTCCATGTTACCATCGGCAGCGAGGAAAAAACAATTATTGCCATGAAAAGACGGGTTAGTTCAGTGGCGGACTCTATCGGATTGTTGGCAACACTGCGCAGGATCACGTCAAAGAACGTCATGGCCATCAACAAAAACAAAGTGACAGCAGCGAGATAGGATGGTGCCATTGCCAGCAAGTGCAACAGGGAACTGCGGGTACTAACCGGATTTGACGAAGTATCAGATGTCATTGGCTGCCCCCAAAATACAGATGCCTCCGCGATCCTGTAATTCCGCGGTTCTGTGACTAAAGCAAACGATGGGCCCTCAAAGAGCCCATCGTGGATTTCAAATTACCAAATGCCCGGCGTTTATTGAGACTTCATGGTTTCTGCAATAAACTTTCTGGCAGCTTCAGCATCGATTTCTTTTGCCGATACTTCTTTTAATACACCGGCAATGATTGGCTCCGCCATTTTATTGTAGGCAGCAGCATCTTCTGCCGATGCCTCGGTGTAGGAATTGGTTGAATCATCATCCAGGGCTTTACGGCCAATTGCGTCAATTTCGTCCCAGACCTGACCTGCCATGCGCGAAACCGGTTCGCCAAACACTTTGCTGAGCGCAGCCTGGTTTTCAGCAGAAAGACTGTCGAATTTTTCCTGGTTCATGATAAGGGCGAAAGAACCTCGATAAAACCCGCCCGACACATTAAATGTGTTCGGGGCAACCTCCGTCAGCTTAAATCCCTTTTTGCCTTCCATCGGCATCATCACACCATCGGCAGCATTGGACGCGAGTGTTTCGTAGACCTTCGGTGCCGGAACCCGGATACCGGTCGCGCCAAGGGCAGTTCCCACATCACCGGAGACACCGCCGCCAAGGCGAAGTTTCATGCCTGAAACTTCAGCAAGCGAGGTTATCTTTTTTGCCGAGTGCAACATGCCAGGGCCATGGGTGTGAAGCGCAATAACCTTGACACCGCGATGTTCATTTGCGGCAGCAAAATATTTCTCATAGGCGCGCCAATAGGCAACTGATGCAGCATGCAGCCTCTGCATTGCCTTCATACCCTGGCAATTCAATCATTTTGGTAGTAACAAACCGGCCCGGTGAATAGCCGTGGAATATCCAGGTGATATCAGCCGCGCCATCCTGAATGAGGTCAAACTGGGCAGGCGGACTGCCGAGTTTGTATTTGATTTGCGCGGTCACACGACCATCGGTTGCCTCTTCAATCATCTTGATGAATTTTGGCCACATGATTGCATTAATGCCATGAGTTG
>QIIJ01000227.1 GCA_003232595.1 Aurantimonadaceae bacterium
AATTTAACACCTGATCAAGGATTTCCCGATCCCTGTCAGTCAATTCCTGGGCACCGATACCCAACGTGAAGCCTGTCAAAATCAAGGTGGCAATGAATATCCGCAGCATCATGGTCTCCTTATCGTAGCTTTTTCAATTCACTCTATATCTGATCCGGGCGGTCACCCAGACGGTGGGGAGAGTTGATTGATTCCAATTGCAGCAGCAATGCGGAATGATCATGACCTTCAAGGCCAAGTTCATGCACCATCTGGTGGTAGCGATCACGCACATTCTGCGTCAATGGCAGGGTGATGCCCGCTTCTTTTGCTGCATCCAGCACATTATCCAGATCTTTCAACTGATTGACCGATGCACCGCCCGGTCGCCAATCGCGATCAAGCATGCGTTTGCCGTGTAATTCCAGAATGCAGCTTTCGGCGAAACCGCCGCGAATGGCATTGCGCACAGCGCCTGGAAAGGCACCACCTGCCTCCACAAGCAAAAGAGCCTCGGATACAGCGCCAATGGTGATTGCCACAATGGCCTGATTGGCAAGTTTTGCCAGTTGGCCCGAACCGGGCGGCCCCACATAGGTTGCACGGCCCAAGGTTGCACGGCCCATTGCCTCAAATACCGGTTCAATTGCTTTAAATGTGTCGCGTTCGCCACCGACCATGATTGCAAGGGTCGCTTCGTTTGCGCCCTTTGTTCCACCTGATACCGGTGCATCAAGGGCCGCATAGCCGCCCTCTTCCAGCCGTGCTGCAATATCGCGGGCAGTTGAAGGTGCAATCGAACTCATGTCGACAAATGTCGCGCCCGGTTTGGCCGAGCGCATGGTGCCCATATCAAACAGCACTTCGGTTACGGCTGCGCCTGCCGTCAGCATGGTGATGACCACATCTGCGCTCTGGGCGGCCTCTGCCGGGCTTGCCATTATGGTTGCCCCGTCATTGCGAAGGGCCTCGGCTTTTTCTGCCGACCGGTTCCACACCCTGACATCGAACCCGGCCTTCAACAGACACCTGGCCATTGGTGCGCCCATCAACCCTGTGCCAATGAATGCAATATTCGGTCTGTCATTTATCATTTTTGTCTCCCAGGTCGCTTTCAGCGCGAAGTGTTTCCGGTGTATCTATATCCAGACTTGCGGCCCGTCCCAGTTCAATTTCAACAACCCGGTCGATATTTTGTCCGATTAAATGGCGTGCACCCACATCGCCGGCAATATGTGTGAGAGCTTCGAAATAGGACGATGACCAAAGAACAGGATTACCCCGTTTGCCTTGATCCGTTGCCTGAATTATCGCCGCCTGCGGGGCATGATCAAAAATTTTCAGCATTGAATCAATCATCGCACCGGTGACACGCGGCATATCCCCAAGCAATATCAATACACCTGTGCAGTCATCCGGTAGATTAGTGATGCCCATGCGCAGGGATGAGGCAAGTCCACTGGCAAAATCCGGGTTATGAACAATATTGATATCGCTGCCACTCAAGATATCCGCAACCAGCTCCGCCTGATGCCCTGTAACCACCGTAATGCCGCAAACCCGGCTTTCTGCCGCAGCTTCAACCACATGGCGAACCAGCGGTTTTCCACCCAACTCAGCCAGCAATTTGTTGGTCTTGCCCATACGCCGCGACTGCCCGGCTGCCAGAACGACTGCGTGGACATTGCCACTTTCGTGCAGCACGGGCTGTCTTGGCTGTGGCCGGGAATGGATTTCCATTAAAAGGCCCCCTACCCCGAGACCTTCAATATCAGCGCTGGTCAATGGAATATCAGCCAGCACCCGCTGCAATATCCAGTCAAAACCGTTCTGGCGCGGCGAACGTGCGCATCCAGGTGCCCCAAGCACCGGAATTTCCCCCAGATTGCCAAGCAGTAGCAGATTGCCCGGATCGACCGGCATGCCAAAATGCTCCACCGTGCCGCCAGCCATTTCAAGTGCAGTCGGGATGACATCGCACCGGTCAATGATGGCAGATGCACCGAATATTATAATCAGATCGCAGGTGTGTTTTAACTCGCCCAGGGCAGCCGTTACAGCTTCTGCGCTATGGTCAACCCGCAACTCATTCATAATTGTGCTTTTAGATGGGGCAAGCCGAGCTTCAAGCGCCTGCCGCGTCTTGTCCATCGTGGTTGTTTTTAGCGATGGCAGCGTTGTGGCAATCAGTCCAACCTGTCTTGGGCGATAGGGTTTAAGCGTTAAAACCTCGTCCAAAGCCGCAATGCGCGATGCTTCTGCGAGGAATTTTTTATTCACAGCAAAAGGTATGATTTTCACAGTTGCAACCATGCGGCCCGCCTCTACCGGGGTGTGGTCTGGCAATGTGGCGATGGTAATGGCCGGGTCGATCCGGTTGATCTCATTCACCCGGCCAGCATCAGCGATAAACATGCCTGCTACTTCAGCAAATATGTTTACCCTGCCGGTGAAGGGTTTTGCAGCCGATAATTCCGGCGAAACAAGCGTCGCACCTATTCGCAGCGCGGCCTCGTTTTCTTCAATATCGCCCGCTTCCAGGATTGCAACGATCACTGTGCTTAGTCCTGATTTCTCAAGCAGTGCAACATCAACAGCGCCAAGAAACTTGCCTTTTTTCAGCCGCCCCTTGATGGTTTCGACCGCATGGGCAAGTATTGCACCTTCTGCATTTTTCAGATCAACGGGTCCGAATTTCACGTAACCTCACCCCGTTTACGTAAAGACTCAATCATCTCTGCCATCACGGCAACTGCAATTTCTGCCGGGTTTGCAGCTTTGATATCAAGGCCGATTGGTGCATGAATACGGTCGATATCCTCTGTGCTCAGGCCGGCAGCCAGCAATCGCTCGCACC
>QIIJ01000239.1 GCA_003232595.1 Aurantimonadaceae bacterium
GTTTGAAGGACTTTTGAATCGGACACTGAGACATGGGTAAATTTGGTAGCGGGAGAGGGACTTGAACCCCCGACACGCGGATTATGATTCCGCTGCTCTAACCAGCTGAGCTACCCCGCCACATTCTAAAAATTACCGTCTGTTCCAAATTGGGACCGAAAGTTTATTAAGGTGCATTGATCAAAGATCGCGCTGCATATAAAGAGGCACCTGTTCGCCTGTCAAGTCCATATCCGGGCACGTTCCGATTATAAGTTTCACCCATATTGGTTACTATTCCAGACCAACGAAACAGGCTATTGCCATCATCCAAAGATGCCTGGTCAAAAGCCACCAGATTGCTTTGACAAACAACCACCTGCCTAATAGCCTGATTTAAAAGTCCGGTGCCAGCCCTCTCCCCCGGCCCAACCACCCGATAACGGTACCCTGTGGGGTGGTTGGGCCGGGGGAGAGGGTCTTCTGGAGACTTTTAAATCGGACACTAAAGCCTGTTGCGCTTGATGTGGTTCATGATTTCCAAATCAGTTAAATTATGGTTTTCTTTCGATATTGAATGAGAACGATCATGGGTAAGCCACATCCTGTTGAGTTGCTTGAGCGTGTTGTTGCATTTGTTGAAGAAGGCCATTCACACCGATCTGCGGCAGAACGCTTCCGTGTTTCGCCCCGATTTGTCAATAATACGGTTCGGCTATCGCCGGATCAATGTCATGTTGCAATGGGATGGCATCCATATGAACCACAAGAAGTTGAGGCACCTCTATGCTGAGAAGTGCAGCACAGAGGCGGCAGAAAGCGTGCCTTGGGCACCAGAAGGCCGATGGAGATACCAATCGGCGCAAACCAGCGCTGGAGCCTGGATTTCGTCAGCGATGCATTCACTGATTGCCGTCGTTTTCACATTCTGACAGTTGTTGACGACTTTACCAAGGAATGTGTTGCTCTGGTTCCAGATACATCGATTTCCGGCCTGCGGGTGACGCGTGAGTTGAACCAGACTAGTGCTGAACGCGGCATGCCAAAGACCATTGTTTCTGACAATGGAACCGAGTTCACCAGCATGGCGATGTTTAGTCACAGACTTTGATGGTGTAATATTATCATAAGAATGGAAGGAAGCATTATGGGACAAGTTTTGCACGGCAGCACCACTGAGCCTGCCCTCAGGCTTGATCCGGGGGACAGCGGCAGTGCGTCGCGCGATCCAATATAAACAAGAGAGCTTGATGGCTCTGGCAAAACGTTACGATATTGAACCGCTCCGGGTTTACCGGAGGCTGTTTAGTGGCACATCTTTGACCGTGTTTGTGATGAGAACGATATTGAACACCGTTTGACCAAAATCGCTTGTCCCTGGACAAATGGGCAGGTTGAACGCATGACCGGACAATCAAGGAAGCTACTGTTAAACGCTGATATTACGACAATCACAATCAGCTACGCAGTCACTCAGCGACTTTATCGACGCCTACAATTACACCCGCCGCTTCAAGACCCTCAAAGGCCTGACACCCTACGAGTACATCTGCAAAATATGGACAAAGGAGCTAAAAAAGTTCAATGTAAACCCAACCCATTAAAGTCTGGGACATAATATGCATCCAGAAGGCGCGGAAAACCGGCCTCCGGTGGGCAAAGTCAGCGCCCTAGAATGGAAAAAATTATTAGGCCCTGACCCCGAGGTTAACATCTTCGCAAATTGGGCCGCAATGATAACAATAGTATTCAAGATAAATAATAGGCACTACTTCTGCCAGCAGTTGGGGCGGGAAACATTCAAACCATAGTGTGACAAAATTGTACCGAGCGCGAAATCGTAAATCAGTCCTGTCGAAAAGGCGCCATTCAGCGGTTGCTATCTGGTGTCAACGTATTGCAGTTTTCCTGATCCCTTATTTTCTTGTTGTTATCCTTGGCCACAGGACGATGATAATAGAACCAAATTCATTGTTCTGGCTGCTGGGCCTTGGAATTTTATTGATATTTGCCGCGCTGGGATTGGGAATTGCCGGCCTGTCCCAACTCTGGCAATTTGGCCATGTGGGTGGCGTAAATTCAATGCGAGGTATAATTCTGGCGGTAATACTTTCATTGCCATTTCTTCAATATGGCAGACTGGCATTTGTCCTGCCGCCGCTGAATGACGTTACAACCGATAAAATAACACCGCCTGAATATCAGCAGATAAATATCCCCACCGTGACAGAAGCAAACGAGAAAAAAACTCTTTCTCAAGAGGCCCTCGAGCAACAGTTGATAGCCTATCCACAAGTGGGCCCCAGGCGTTATGCCACTTCGTCTGATCGCATCTATAATGCAGTTGTAAAAATTATGGATCGCCGTGGTTGGCAGGTCCTGACCAAAAACGCTCCGGAAATAATAGATACAATTGATGTTGAAGATTCAGTCAGAAAACACCAGGATAATATAGCCGCCGCAGTACCAGTTCCAAAACCTCTGTTTTCTCCTGATTCCGATGATCAGGACAACCTGACAGTGGCCATTGAAGACAGCGGTGAAGATCAGCGCCGAACATATTTTGTGGAAGCAATTGTGCGTTCATTTGTATTTGGATTTGAAAGCGATGTTGTCGTTAGAATTATCGATGAAGACCAACTGTCACTGGTTGACATGCGATCGGCTTCGAAGTGGGCACCCCACGATTTTGGTTCCAATGCAGCGAGAATTATTAAGTTTATGAATGACCTCGATGAGG
>QIIJ01000252.1 GCA_003232595.1 Aurantimonadaceae bacterium
CTTTTTCAACCAATCCTGATGGTTTCTGGCATGCCAATTGCGGTGAAGGTGTTGAGAATGGCAACACCGATTGCGGCTTCTGTCTTCTGGTTTTGGAACTTGCGGTTGCGTAGTTTGGGGCCGATTATTGTTTTGAAGCGGAACATGGCGGTCTCGGCCAGTGATCGCCGGTGATAGTTACTTTCCATTTTCCATTCCTTGCGCCCGATTTGGTGAATGCGCTGAACGATTTTGCCGCGGGTCAGTGGCGGGTCCTTCAAATTGCGCGGAGGAAGGATAGAAGCCCCCTTTCGCGGCGGGATCACCGGCCTGGCACCACGATCGCAAATGGCACGGTGGCAACGAAAGCTGTCATAGGCTGTATCGGCGGATACTTGACCAAGCGGCTGATCAACCTGATCAAGCAGCCCTGGCAGGACCGGTCCATCATGGACATTGTTCATTGTCAGATCATGGGCCAGGATTTCACCCGTTGCCTCATCAACACCCAGATGCAGCTTGCGCCAGAGCCTGCGCTTGCCAACTCCATGGACCCTGACCTTCCATTCTCCCTCGCCAAAAACCTTCAACCCGGTGCTGTCGATCACCAGATGCAAAGGGCTGGAATGATTGCTATGATTTATACATTGGGCAGGAACCTTCAAACCCTCAGCGCGCCTGCTCAGGGTTGAATAATGGGGAATTTCCACGCCCAATCCTAACATCGCAGCCAGTGAACGCAGGAACCCCTGCGTCTGGCGAAGGGCAAGGCCAAACACCTGGCGCAGGCACAAGGCACACATAATCGCGTCATCATGATAAACAGCACCCTTGCCGGAAACGGCATGCCAGCGATCAACCACCGCTTCATCAATCCACAGTGTCAGCGAACCGCGCTCAACCAGAGCGGCATTATAATCGCGCCAGTTGCTCACACGGTATTTGGGTTTGGGGGAAGCAAATCGTTTTGGTAATTGTTTGTCCATCCAAAGGGTGAATCACAATTTGTATAATTTAGGAATCCCAATAATTCAGTAATTCCATGCAACAAAGCCGACAACAATGGATAATCCGGACTGATTGGTACGTTGCAATCCGGTAAGTTTGGAGAATGCCGCAATTTTTTCCTGATCAGTAACTGGATACTGAAGTCTGTTGTCGCAACGTTTAGAAAACCAGAAACCATGTGAATGATAGTGATCATTTCCGATGTCGTGATGCCGCAATACTGCTTGTCCCATAAGAGACGGAACAGTATCTCCCTGCCGAATTGTTAAGCCAAAGAATGCGCGCATTTTGGATGCAGAAGAGAAAACAAGTTTCCCAAGTCCCCAGCGTCCACCCTCTTTTCCAGACTTATTTGAGCGAGCCAAGTCTCGCCAGAAGCTGGTAAAATTATCATCATCACGTTTATCGTAGCGACCCGTCAAGCCTTTGGTATTAAAATCCTCAATTGTGAGAACTTGTATGGCATCGTCTTCATGAGATGGTAATCCATCAAATCCACAAGCATTAAGATGAGGACCTAACGATTGCAAGTAATCGCGTAATTTCTCAACATCTTGCTCCTGTAACTTAGTAATCTGGAACCGAACTTTGACCGGCCCATTTCCAATGCCGGCATCCGAGGAGTTTTGTATGACCTCACGAACAAGAGCCTCTCCCAGACCCACATCATCATTGTTAAACTGATCGCCCTGGTTTGGGTCAATCCATACGCTCGATGGGTCAGTACTGTTGAACTCCCAATGCCCCATTTTTAGCCCTTCAATTTAAACACTTCACCACGACTGTCAGCATCGCCACCAAAACGAAATTTAGCCGTATCAATTTCCTTTTGCAGCGCTCTGAATATTTTCCTGATATCGTCCTCTGAGTATGAATAAGCACTCTTATTTGAGAGGTTTCCAATCAAGTGAATATCCTTGATTGTTCGAGTCACTCGAGACTCAGCGAGGTCAATAAATTTCTGTCTTTTATCGCGCATTACAATACCAAACTAAAATATATATCACATTTACCAAATATACGAAATATAGTCAATATACAAAAAATATACCGAAAATATGCGATTGAATAATCAATTCTTCTTTATATTTCTAACAATACTCTAATTACCTCAATTCCCTTCAATCTGCTGGCTCATCTGAATTAAAACGCTCTCAGGCTCATTTTCCAACTCACATTCCCATATCGTAATCACCTGCCAGCCAAGAGCCTCCAGCTCGGCAACATTCCGCTTATCTCGCTCAACTGTATCCTTAAACTTCGCCTCCCAGAATTCTGTCCTGGTTTTGGGCGTGGTCGCATGCGAGCAGTTTTCGTGTCTGTGCCAGTAGCA
>QIIJ01000457.1 GCA_003232595.1 Aurantimonadaceae bacterium
CAGTTGCAGGTATTTCATTTGTGTCATCTGCCGGTGCGCAGGCGACCAAAACGGAAGATGCTCAAACTGTTAAAGCCATCAGCAAGCATTTTTCAGGCGTTCCAAGCCTAAAGGGCGAGTTTATACAGTTTGGACCCAGAGGTGAGCAGACCGGGGGCAAATTTTATATTAAAAGACCCGGCAAGATTCGGTTTGATTATGACAAACCCTCTGCAATCAGCGTGTTTGCCGATGGTAAAACAGTTGCAATCAACAACAAGAAGCTGAAAACCTGGGATTTTGTCCCCTTGAAGAAAACCCCGCTTCGCCTGCTACTTGCCAGCAAAATCGATATCAATGACAAGACCATCAAGTCTGTAAAGGCCGATGCTGATATCACCACTGTAGTGCTGGGTGACAAATCAGTTTTTGGCGATTCAAAAATTACCCTGATGTTTGATCCCAAAAGCTTTGAACTACGCCAGTGGACGATCACCGATAATCAGGGGAAAGACACGTCTGTGATGATTTTCAATGTGGAAAAAAATGTCAAACTTTCAAACAGGCTGTTCAGAATTGACTACAACAAGATCAAAATTGAACAGGAAGCCAAATTTGACAAATAGGCAATGTTTGCCAATCTATCGCGGTTCATTTTTGGGTTGAATTGCTGAAGTTTGTTTTCGCTCACGTCTATTTGAGGCTTTGCCCCAGTCTTCGCGAGGGCGGTGCACGAACATCGGGCCACCCCGGTGGCCTGACTGCTTCCATGTAAACATGATACAGTCTAATCCACAGCTTCCAAGGTAATATAGAATATGCGGGTTGCAAAATACTGCAACGACGAGGTAGGTACTCAGGTGCCTGTCTGCTGAATGGGGGTATAATGATTAAATTAATTGCTGTTGTTGCGACAATTACACTGGCCGGTTGCGCAACCGGCCCAAAACAATCACAACTTACCGCCAGCCAAACCGCAGCAGGCGAAGGAAAAAGCCAGTTGGTCATATACCGGACGGGACTTTTGGGTGCTGCTGTGCAACCAGCGGTCCGCGTCAACGGCAGAAACACCGGTAAATGTACCCCCAAGGGGGTGTTTTATGTTGATGTGTTGCCTGGCCAAAACACAATTGCTGCAACAACTGAAGTCGAAACCACGCTGAATGTCGATGTTTTGCCGGGAAAAATAACCTATGTGCGGTGTCGCATTGGAATTGGTATATTAATCGGTCGCCCGAAGTTTAATGTGGTGTCGCCATCTACAGGCCGCATGGCGATTAAATCCCTGTCATTTACCGGAAAATATTAATTTAACATGCGCTTTAAAATTGCCACCTGGAATATCAATTCTGTCCGTTTGCGGATTTCAATGGTTGAAGAATTTTTACACAACCACAAGGTTGATGTGCTGTGCTTGCAGGAAACAAAATGTCCCAATGACCAGTTCCCTGAAGCTGCATTCAACGATATCGGTTACAGCCATCATGCCATTCACGGCCAGAAGGGCTATCACGGGGTTGCAATCCTCTCCAGACTGCCATTGCAGGAGATTGCATCTACAGATTATTGCAACAAAGGTGATACCCGCCATATTGAGTGTGTGGTTTCATCCGGCAGCACACGGCTTAGAATACACAATTTCTATGTGCCGGCAGGAGGTGATGAAGCGAATGTGGAGAAAAATCCAAAATTTGCCCACAAGCTTGAGTTTCTGGAGGAAATGAAAAACCTGTCAGCAACACACGATGATACCCCTTCCATTCTTGTCGGCGATCTTAATATTGCTCCTTTGGAGACCGACGTCTGGTCGCACAAACAGTTACTCAAGGTGGTCAGCCATACACCAGTTGAAACTGAAGGCCTGAAAGCGGTGATGGATGCCGGTGGCTGGGCCGATCTTGTCCGCCACCACATCCCGCCGGAAGAAAAACTGTTTACCTGGTGGAGCTATCGATCAAAGGACTGGAGCAATGCGGACAAGGGCCGCAGGCTCGATCATATCTGGTCTTCCCCGGAACTTGCGGGCAGTCTTACCAATATTGATGTTTTGCGAGAGGCGCGAGGCTGGGAAAAGCCTTCCGATCACGTGCCGGTCATTGCTGAGTTTAAATTTTGAATTTGTCAGGATATCGCGGCTCACGTCCCGTCAGCCCGGTCAAGATTGCGTTGTACAACTTCAAGCTTCGACACAAATTCCTGCACTGAGCGGGAAATCCTTGAATGCAGCATTGCAGCCAGATCGGGAAATTCTTCCAGCATGCGGTGAAACAATGTGCGGGTGATCTTGATTGTTTCGACATGATCACGCGCGATGGCAGTTACTATGCGCTTGTTTT
>QIIJ01000636.1 GCA_003232595.1 Aurantimonadaceae bacterium
AACTTTGCGGCAAGGGAGAAGAGCTTTTGGAGGTGGTCCTTCTCCCGGTGCCTGCCAGATGCTGGTGCCCGATAACCAAGAGACGCAAGAAACCCAAGTGCAGCAGTGGCAGATTGATCAGGCTCTTTGCCGGCCAGAATTTCCCTGCAGGTATGAAAGAGTTTTTGACGGGTATTCATTATTCAGTCGCATTGCCGGTCAATTGAGCAATATTACAAGCGAATGAGTGATGACACCAATTGCAGCGGTAAGAATTATAAGCAAAGTTGCAACCGAGCTGTAAAAACGCTGCCAGCGCGGCGCATCTTCCTGAATAAAATGCCAGGCATGGAAAAAACGGCTGATAACAAGGGCAGCGCCAAATCCGTGCAACACATAGGAGGGGCTGCCCATGGCGGCCATAATGATCAGCAGTATCAGTATAATGCTCATGTTTTCCACCGCGTTGGAATGTCCTCGCATGATGCGGTGCAGGTGTTTGTTTCCGCCATCGCCCACGGAAACCCGGTATTTTTGCCGTAATGTGCTGGTTTTGGCTGAGATCCAGAGCAGGATCAATGCACAAAGGCCGGCGTAAAGACCGATAATTGCAATTGAGGCATTCATAAATCTGTCCTTTTGTTGATGGTTTGATGATCAGGCTTTGCCAAAGACCAGGCAGGCATTTTGCCCGCCAAATCCGAACGAGTTGGAGAGGACATTTTCGACATTCGCTTTGCGGCAGGTGTTTGGCACAACGTCGAGCGGAATATCCGGATCGGGATTGTTGTAGTTGATGGTTGGCGGTATTACCCCCTCACGAAGGGTCATGATGGAGAACACTGCTTCAATAGCTCCGGCTGCGGTCAGCGTATGGCCAATCATCGATTTGTTCGAAGATATCGGTATCTGGTGAATGGCGTCGCCAAAGACTTCCTTGAGCGAATTGTATTCCATCCGGTCATTTTCAGATGTCGAGGTGCCGTGGGCATTGATATAGCTGATTTCGGAAAGGCCGACGCCCGCATCATTCAGTCCGCGCTGGATTGCCTTGATCACCGGTGCGCCATCGGGTGAGGAGCGGGTGCGGTGGAAGTGGTCAGCCTTTTCTCCGCAACCACGAACAATCGCCAGAACCTCTGCACCGCGTGCCATGGCACTATCAAGCGATTCAATCACCAGCGCACCGGCGCCTTCTGCCATGACAAAGCCGCCACGATCCTTCGAAAACGGCTTTGATGCCTGTTCCGGCGGATCATTGCTGGTGGTCAGTGCCGATAAAAGCGAAAATCGCACAAGCGCTTCCACATTCACTGATCCGTCTGTACCAATGCACAGGGCTGCATTACACTCACCGCGCCGAATGGCCTCAACCCCGGTCTGGATTGCGGTTGCCCCTGATGCACAGGCTGTTGAGAGTGAAATCGGCAGGCCGGTCGTGCCATATTTTTCAGCCAGAAGGTCAGCTGTTCGGCCAAACTGGATGAGTTCAAACATATCATCGTGGTTTTTTGCCCGTGATGCGGCCAGCATCCGGTCATAGCCTTCTCCTTCGTTTCCAGGTGCAAAAACTTCAAACTTGTGTTGCCACTCCATCTCAACAGGGGGGGATGCCAGAAAAAGAGGGCCGGGAAAACGATCGTTTGAAAGCCCTGCTTCTTCAAGTGCCTCACTTGCGGCTGTATCTGCAAGCGCAAAAGAAAGGGCCGGGGCGGACATCGGTTCAATATCGATAAAATCAACCGTGCCGGCAATTGTTGTGCGCAGTCCTTCGGTTGCAAACCGTTTGATTGCGTGGATGCCGGACTGGCCTGCTGTGAGCTTTTCCCAGTTTTCCTGTTTGCCGGAACCCAGCGATGAAACAACACCCATGCCGGTGATAACAACAACCGGGCGTCCAAGATGATCTTTTGTGCTCATGATCCGGCCCCCGACGGAGTTTTGGAAACAAGTGCCATGCCTTCACCACGCCAGTGGCCAAAGCCGCTAACCAGAATTTGATCCGGTTCGGTGTTGTGAACACGTTCTGCCGGTTCAAATGGCGGATAAAATGCACCTTTGGAAAGGGAAAGGGCTGCAAGGGCCACGCCGAGCGGAAACTGGACTTCGGTTGCATGGCCAAACTGACTGCCAAAACACCGTATTGGGGACTGGCTGTCGAAGACTGCCATTTCTTCGTTGTATATGCCGCTTTCGCCGGAGGCTCCTGATAATACGGGGATGGTATTGGTAATATCAAGTTTGTCGAGAAGACCCCTGCCGCGGACTGTTGCCTGATCTTTGTTGCGGGAACCATGATCGGCAACGGCTGCATCAATTTTTGCGTAAGGT
>QIIJ01000075.1 GCA_003232595.1 Aurantimonadaceae bacterium
CGCCGGAAGGGGCTGCATCAATTTTATGGCGCGATCCAACCAGGGCAAAAGACGCTGCGACAAATATGAAGATTACAGCTGAAGACATTTTGGAGCTTGGGGTGATTGATGCGATCATTCCTGAACCCTCTGGTGGCGCTCATCGCAACCCGGTAGCAGTGATGCAGGCGACCGGCGAAGAAATTCAAAAAGCACTGGGTGAAATGTCAGAAAAATCGGGCGCTGAATTGCGTAGCGAACGCCAGGAAAAGTTTTTGGCGATCGGGCGAAATCTGTAAGTACCGGGTTCTTATACGGGTTCTACGCACAAAGCATCAGGCCAGTTTGCCATGGCAGTGTTTGTATTTTTTACCCGTTCCACAGGGGCATGGCTCGTTGCGCCCCATGTTGAGGGGTCATCAGGATTGCGGCCCTCGGCAGCCTGCGCACGGCTTGGCGTCATCAGGGCAGAACCATAATTTTCGTCGTCAAATTCATTGAGAATGGTGGAGGCATTGGCGTGGGTTGCCTCCATTTCAGGCAGCGCCATTTCTTCAGGCTCCTGAACGATTTCCACCCGCATCATCTGCCCGGTCACGGCCTGGCGGAGGTTGCCAAGCAAAGACTGAAACAGTTCAAAACTTTCGGTTTTGTACTCATTGAGCGGGTCGCGCTGGGCATAGCCGCGAAAGCCGACAACCGAGCGAAGATGTTCAAGATTGACCAGATGCTCCCGCCACAGGTGATCAAGAGTTTGCAGCACCACCGACTTTTCCACATAGCGCATGACCTCAGGGCCGAAACGTTCTGCCCGTTCTTTTGCCGCCGCATCACTGGCTTCGGTAATGCGTTCGCGGATATTTTCTTCATCAATGCCTTCTTCCTGGGCCCATTCGGCAACCGGCAGGTCCAGATTAAGGTGGGCTTGCAGGGACTCGTGCAATTCCTCGAGGCCCCATTGCTCAGGATAGGCTTTTTCGGGTATTGCTTTGGCCACCAGATCATCGATGACATCTAGCCGCATATCATCAACAATCTCAGACAGGTCCTCCGCGCTCATCATTTCGATGCGCTGGTCAAAAATGACCTTGCGCTGATCATTCATCACGTCGTCATATTTCAGCAGGTTCTTGCGAATGTCGAAGTTTCGGGCCTCGACCTTCTGCTGGGCTTTTTCCAAAGCCTTGTTGATCCAGGGATGAACGATGGCTTCGTCTTCTTCAAGTCCGAGCTTTTTCAACATGGAATCCATGCGGTTGGAACCAAATATGCGCATCAGATCGTCCTGCAGAGACAGGAAGAATTTCGAGTGACCTGGATCACCCTGGCGTCCTGAACGGCCGCGCAACTGGTTGTCAATACGACGACTTTCGTGGCGCTCGGTACCGATTACGTATAATCCGCCTGCGGCAATAGTATCTTTTTTCAGCTTTGCAATTTCTTCGATGATTTCCTTTTCCAGTCTGTCACGCTCTTCACCCTCCTTGTCGGCAAGTTCGATATCAAGCCGCATATCGAGATTGCCGCCAAGCTGGATATCGGTGCCGCGACCGGCCATGTTGGTGGCGATTGTTACGGTACCTGGACGTCCGGCCTGGGAAATAATCTGTGCTTCCTGCTCATGGTAGCGGGCGTTCAGCACCTGAAAATCCTTGGCACCTGCATCGCGCAGCTTTGTTGCCAGCATTTCCGATTTATCGATAGAGGTTGTGCCAACCAATACAGGCTGATTGTTATTCTGACATTCCATAATCAACTGGATGATGGCACGAAATTTTTCCTCTTCCGTGCGGTATACCTCATCGTGGTCATCGATTCGGCTAACCGGCATGTTGGTCGGCACATCCACCACTTCCAGCTTGTAAATATCAGCAAACTCGGAAGCTTCCGTCAATGCTGTTCCGGTCATACCCGCAAGCTTGTCATACATGCGGAAATAATTCTGGAAGGTAATCGAGGCCAAAGTCTGGTTTTCAGGCTGGATGGTGACATTTTCCTTGGCTTCCAGTGCCTGGTGCTGACCTTCAGAAAAACGCCGGCCGGGCATCATTCGCCCGGTGAATTCATCAATGATAACAACCTCGTCATTGCGAACGATATAATCCTTGTCACGGGCGAAAAGCTTATGTGCCTTCAATGCATTGTTGACATGGTGAACGATCGCGACATTTTCCACATCATAGAGATTGTCACCTTTCAGCAACTCGGCTTTCAGAAGCTCGGCTTCAAGTTTTTCATTGCCGTCTTCGGTGAAAGTGACGGTTTTCTGTTTTTCATCGAGTTCGTAGTCGTCATCGGAGACATTCGGAATGAATGCATCGATGGTGGTATAGAGGTCTGAACGATCATCGACCGGACCGGAAATGATCAAAGGTGTGCGGGCCTCATCAATCAGGATTGAATCCACCTCATCAACAATGGCAAAATGGTGGCTGCGCTGAACCATGGCGTCCATGTCGTATTTCATGTTGTCGCGGAGATAGTCAAATCCATATTCATTGTTGGTGCCGTAGGTAATATCGGCGGCATAGGCCTCGTGGCGAGCCTCGTCTTCCATGTCATTGACAATCACACCAACGCTCATGCCAAGAAAATTGTAAATCTT
>QIIJ01000263.1 GCA_003232595.1 Aurantimonadaceae bacterium
ATGCACGCGATGATGATGCCCGGTGATGAATTTGTTGCCGCCAAAAAACTCTATGGCGGGTCGATCAACCAGTTTGGCCAGTCGTTCAAATCCTTCGGCTGGAATGTCATCTGGGCCGAAGGGTTGGAACCCGCCGATTTTGATGCTGCTGTGACCAGTAAAACCAAGGCAATCTTCATCGAAAGCCTCGCCAATCCCGGTGGTGTGGTGATGGATATTGCCGGCATTGCCGCAGTGGCGCGCAAGCACAAAATTCCGCTGATTGTCGACAACACCATGGCCTCGCCCTATCTTTGCCGCCCGATTGAGCATGGCGCGGATATTGTTGTTCATTCGCTGACCAAGTTTCTCGGCGGCCACGGCAACTCGATGGGTGGCATGATCGTTGATTGCGGCACGTTTGACTGGTCGCAGGATGACCGCTATCCGATTCTTTCCAAACCGAGACCGGAATATAACGGCATTGTATTGCATGAGACATTTGGCAATTTTGCCTTCGCAATTGCCTGTCGTGTGCTCGGCCTGCGTGATCTCGGTCCGGCACTTTCACCTTTTAACGCATTTCAGATTTTAACCGGCATAGAAACGCTTCCTTTGCGGATGCAAAGGCATTGCGACAATGCACTGGAAGTGGCCAAATATCTCGAGAACCACGAGAAAGTCGCCTCGGTGTCCTATGCTGCACTTGAAACAGATCCTTATCACCAATTGCAGCAGCAATATATGCCCATTGGCGGCGGTGCAGTTTTCACCTTTTGTCTTAAGGGTGGTTATGATGCAGGTGTTGCGGTTGTCTCAAACGTCGAAATTTTCTCACATCTGGCCAATATTGGCGATACACGGTCACTGATCATTCATCCGGCCTCAACTACCCACAAGCAGCTTGACAAGGCCCAGCAGGAGGCCGCGGGTGCTGGCCCTGACGTGATCCGACTATCCATCGGAATAGAAGATACAGCTGATATTATTGGCGATCTGGAGCAGGCTTTGGCACAGATTAAGTAACCGCTGCGCCAGGTTCATAATAGATTTATCTGGCATCATCATAATATTGCAACATTGTTTGGCCATGGACAGGGGCGGGCTTTGGTGTGTAAATATATCTGGTGTTGGGAATTGGTGCCGATGGACTGCAAAGAGAAATCGAATAGATTGCTGTTTCCAAAATCGGCAAATTGTCGTGTGCCGCTGTTGGTTGCTGCATTATTCATATCAGGCTGCCAGACCGCCTCGATTGATGACCTTGGGGTCGGGCAGCAATCGCTGATTACGCCGACACCTTTGCCGGTGACAAAACCGGTTGAACCGGAGATAGCGGCTGAAGAGCCCAATACACCACCAACGATTGCGGAAACTGAAACAACTTCGGCTGCAAAAACCGGAGTTTATCCTCGAATTGGCGATGTGCCTGTTGGCGAAACCCGTCAGCTGAGCGAGCAGAGGTCAGCCGCTATTCGTCGTGAATTACAACAGAAAAGCACCCGGAGTTCCCGTATTGGCAAAGGCGAAAAACTCACCGAATACCAAAAAGAATTACGTGACCTGCGCAAAAAAGCACGAACCCATGGCAAGGATGCATTGAAGAAAATCGAAGGCCCGTCGGGATAGTCCGGTGGTTGTCGAAACCGATCAATCTGCGATTTTGAGGCGCAAACTTATTGCAATGTTTCCCGACCCGGAAATGTGCGCCAAAGTGAAATTGACCCTCGAAACCTATGGCATTGAAAAACATGAACAGGAACCCATCCGCCTCAGGCTGGCAATTTTAAAGTTTTCGGGAAACAACTTCAAACAAATTGCCAGGAACACGATTTACGCCAAGCAGGATTTTCGAGATATTCTGACCTGGGCGGAATATCCGAGGCAGGGCAAGGTTCATTCCAGCCACGACCAGCACAAAATCAAGAAACTCAGAGACGCCGACAAATCTGAATACCAGCAATGGCTGCTTGAAAATTGATCGTCAGCCTCTAACAAGGTTTGCCGTACTCCAAGTGGTGAGCAGCTCTTACAGAAGTCAACATTTTGTGCTAAATGATGCAAATAAGCGTCTAACGGTACATGAATTTGCAATAATCATTGGAATATCAGGAGTAAATTGATATTTATTGCGTCAAGCCGAAAATTTGAGGATGGCCCATGCAGGAATTTCACAAGGTTCGCCGTCTCCCGCCATACGTCTTTGAGCAGGTAAACCGGCTAAAGGCGAGTGCGCGGGCGAGCGGACGCGATATCATTGATCTTGGTATGGGCAATCCTGATCTGCCGACCCCGCAGATCATTGTCGACAAATTGTGGACCCGCGCACCCATCGCTATTCGGCATCAAAAGGCATTCCCGGTTTGCGCCGCGCCCAGGTTGAATATTACAAGCGCCGCTTTGGTGTGAAACTCGATCCAGACAGTGAGGTGGTCGCAACACTTGGTTCCAAAGAGGGATTTGCCAATATGGCGCAAGCCATCACAGCGCCCGGTGATGTTGTGCTGGTGCCCAATCCGACCTATCCGATTCACTCCTTTGGCTTTATCATGTCCGGCGGTGTGGTGCGTTCCGTACCCGCTGACCCGGACGATGATTTTTTTAGTC
>QIIJ01000028.1 GCA_003232595.1 Aurantimonadaceae bacterium
CGGCTCTATGTCGATCAGCCGGAAGTGTTCTGGTCGGTCATCGTATCGATGTGGATTGGCAATATAGTATTGCTGATCCTCAATCTGCCACTGATTCCCTATATTGCGCGGGTGCTGGCCATTCCGTCGCGGTTTTTATTACCACTGATCCTGTTTTTCTCGCTGATCGGGGTGTATTTTGTCAGCTTCAACACCTTTGATATTCAGCTAATGGTGCTGTTTGGTGCGATTGCGGTTATTCTGCGGTTTCTGGATTTCCCCATGGCACCGATGATCCTGGGTTTTATTCTTGGCGGCATGATGGAGGAAAACCTGCGTCGGGCACTGTTGATCAACGATGATTCATGGTCGTTTCTGTGGGAGCGGCCTTTGACGTTCTCAATTTTGTTGATAGCCGCACTGTGTCTGGTTGTCCCAATGCTTCTGCCACATATTCAAAAGCTCAGAAAAGGCGCGGAGAAAGCCGGCGAGGGTGGCTAGAGTTTGATTGGTTTTTATTGGCCGTGATTTTACCTCCCCCTTGTGGGGAGGTCGAACGTTGCCTTGGGCAAGGTTCGGGTGGGGGTAGTGCTATCACCAATACAATCAAATGGTTGTGGCGAGTATTACCCCCACCCGAAGTCGATTTCATCGCCTTCGACCTCCCCACAAGGGGGAGGTAGGGGTGTTATGCAAGCCCATATGCGATAACTCTTCCCATTGTAGGGAGGCGAAATTTGGCGGTTAAACATACCGGAATACAAAGACGAACCAGACTATGGCAATGCCGGTTGGCCACCAAAGAGGTGCGCCTATAAAAAACAGCCAGGCAAGAAATATGAATGCGCTTCCGAGCAGGGAAATGAACAGCCGGTCGCCGCGCGTGGTCTCAAGCCTGAAGATGCCATAGCGCGGGTCGCCTCCGGGGCGATAATATTCCCAGATGCCCATCGTGGTAATGCACAAGGCAATGAATATGAAGAAGGTGGCAGTGGGCCAGGTCCAGGCCATCCATGAAAGGTCCATAAGTGCCTCCTAAACCCTGCCCAGGGCAAAACCCCTGGCGATGTAATTGCGGACAAAATAGATCACAAAGGCGCCTGGAATGATGGTCAGCGAACCGGCTGCGGCAAGCAGCCCCAGTTCATAGCCGGATGAGGATGCGGTTCTGGTCATTGTGGCGGCAATCGGTTTTGCCGCAACTGCTGTAAGGGTTTTTGCCAGCAGCAGTTCGACCCACGAGAACATAAAAGCAAAAAACAGCGCAACACCAATACCGGCGGCAATGGTCGGGATGAATATCTTGATGAAAAATGCGGGGAACGAATAACCATCCACATAGGCGGTTTCATCCAGTTGCCGGGGAACGCCCGACATGAAGCCCTCAAGGATCCACACCGCCAGCGGGATATTGAACAAGGTGTGGGCGAGCGCAATCGCCAGGTGGGTGTCGAACAGGCCAACGGCGGAATAGAGCTGAAAGAAGGGCAGGGCAAAGACGGCTGCCGGTGCCATGCGGTTGGTCAACAGCCAGAAGAACAGGTGTTTGTCGCCCAAAAACCGATAACGCGAAAAGGCATAGGCAGCGGGCAGGGCAACGGTTACCGAAATTGCGGCGTTGAGGGTTACATAGATTATTGAGTTAATGTAGCCCATATACCAGGTGCTGTCGGTGAATATCTTGATGTAGTTGTCGAGGGTAAACTCCTGCGGATAGAGGGTGAAGGAGCCCAATATCTCGTTTGTTGTTTTAAACGACATGGAAATCAGCCAGTAGATCGGCAGCATCAAAAATATGATATAGATGGTTGGCACCAGCCAGCGAAATCGTCTCATCATTGCTCCTCGTTCCGCATCATCAAGGTGTAGAAAATCCATGAAACCAGCAGGATTATCAGGAAATAGATCAGCGACATTGCCGCCGCCGGGCCCAGGTCAAACTGTCCAAGGGCGATCTTGACCAGATCAATCGACAGCAGCGTGGTTGTATTGCCGGGGCCGCCGCCGGTTAACACGAAAGGCTCTGTGTAGATGTTGAATGAATCCATGAACCGCAGCAGCACGGCAATGGTCAATACCCGCTTCATTTTTGGCAGTTGAATATAACGGAATACCGCCCAGGAACTGGCCCCGTCAATTTTTGCCGCCTGATAATAAGGGTCCGGAATTGAAACAAGCCCGGCATAGGCAAGCAGCACGACAAGCGATGTCCAGTGCCACACATCCATGGCAATCAGCGTGAACCAGGCATCACCTGGCTGGCGGGTGAAATTGTAGTCAAAGCCCATGCCATTCAACATGCGTCCGAGCAGGCCGAT
>QIIJ01000049.1 GCA_003232595.1 Aurantimonadaceae bacterium
TCTGTACAAACTTTGTCAATCCTTGTATAGTTCTGTTCAAACAGGAACGTAATAATGCACATATCGCTTACTGATAAACTCGATGACTATGTCCGTGAAAAGGTCAAAAGCGGGCTTTATAACAATGCTTCCGAGGTAATCCGGGAGGCGTTGCGGTTGAAAATTTCGGCTGAGGAAACAGAGGCAGCAAAGCTTGCGCGCTTACGTGAGGCAATTGATGTGGGCTGGGAACAGGCTGAGCGCGGGGAATGCATTCCCTTTGACATGCAGGAAATATTGCAGGAGCTTGACCGGGAACATCCGGTGAATGCCTGAACTTCAAATAACTCCTTCTGCCAGAGCTGATCTGGTAAAAATCGGTCAGTACACACAAACAACCTGGGGCGTTCGCCAGAGAAATGATTATTTGGGACAGTTTTCCAGGCTGTTTGAACAACTATTGACAGGCCAGATTAAGGGTAAAAACCGAAGGGATATTCGCGAAAACCTGCTTGATCATCCATGTGGCCAGCATATGGTATTTTTCCGGCGAGATGCATTAAACAATGTTCAGATCATCCGAATATTGCATCAGAGAATGGATTTCAACCGACACCTGGAAGGCTTGTAAGAATTCACAATATACTCCCAATACACCCGGCGATGTGCTCCAGCCTGGGCGGGTAGTGAAGTTATCATCGTGACATCGAGAATTTTGATGCATTTTAACGCGCATTGGCTGGCACCAACCGCCTGACAACACAACTATAAATAGTTTCAACTTTGCGGATCAGGTAAGCCATTTCTTAAACCTTGAATAGTAGGGTTTCCAGAAGTGGTTTATGGGGTGGGACAGATTTTGGCCGGGTTTTCGAGGTTTGACAAATTTCTGGTAATACTGGGGCTGTTGGCCCTGTTTTGTCTCAGTCCGGTCGGGCGTGAAGTTGCTGCAATCTCTTTGATGATAATTATCGGCATTCCGCTGACGATAATTATGTTCGTAATCCCGCCGCTGTTTCTGTTTTTAGTGCTGGCGCGGTTGAGCCATTTGGTTTTGAAGAGGATCGGGCTTGGATTTTGGCCCGTAAGCGCCGTTGTCAGCGCAGGGCTGCTGGCAATCATACCTTATTTCGAGAACCAGCGGCTTGATCGGCTGGCCCTTGAACTTGTTGCGGATGACAGAAATGAAATCGTTCAACCGGTCAAGGTTGAAGCACTGGCGGTGATATTTCCAAAAGGCTATAACCGCAAAGGGATATGTGATGAATTCTGCCAGCGCGCGCTTATCAAAGGCGTTGTCAACAAAGTAATTATGGCGCGCATGAGTGTTCCAATGGGTAAGCCCGAAGACACCTTGACGGCAAAGAGCTTTCGTCTGGAAAAGCGCGATAAATGCCCCGAATTCAACCTGAAGGACGGTGGCAACAATTATAAATTCGCAGGCGTGAAAAGAGTTTGGGGAGATAAAACACCGGCAGATATTATCCGGCTTAACGCCGCCAGAGGTCTGTGTTTTATCGAGGAAGAAACAACAATTGCAGAGGCCAATGCTGTGTTGGTTCGCGGCACGACGGTCAAGGGCATGTCTAAATCCAAACCCGGATTTCAGCCGATTGTTGACGCGATAAGCGCCAGCAGTATTTTATACTATATTCGAGAAAACGGGCACCTTGTTGAGCGTTATCGTGAAACCGCCGTGACCATAAACCCTTTGCTCACATTTCTGGCCCCGACTTACCTCGGCATGGGTACCAGATTTTCTGCCGGGCTGAGCCGGACAACAAAGTATGTTGGTGCGGCCAAACGCTTCAGGCCCGCGCCTCCATTCGGAAATTTTGTACAGGACATTCTGGGATTTGATCTTACGCTGGACAATAATGTCGCGCAAAATGAAACGAGACAGATTATTGCCGAGGCACTCGAAAAGCCGGGAGAAATCAATCCGGCTGTCGCATTGGTTGTTGAGGTGTTTTTTAAGGAGCTTCACCGCCGAAAAGACGCAAGCAAAGACGATGCGCCGTTGGCGCTTCAGATTCTGGAAGACTTACGGTTGCCAGTTCCACGCTATGCTGCTGCCCCCATTCGAAAGTTTGCAAAAAACGATGCGGCGCTTGCAGACAGGTTTGCCGCAGCTTTGTTTGCGCGACTGTTTATAACCAACCCGACGGAACGGGAAAATATTCCAAGCTATGTTGGCTACAGAATTAAATATCTTGCTGCTGCCATAGCAGTTCTGCCCGATGAGGCTGTGCTACCCTATCGAGCGGAACTGGAAAGACTGGCAACAGACCCGGAACGCCG
>QIIJ01000142.1 GCA_003232595.1 Aurantimonadaceae bacterium
CGCGTCGCGGTAAAGGGTGATTTCAATTACCCGTCCATCATCCAGCGGAATTACGATACTGATTTCAGACTGACGTTTTGGCCAGTTGCGGGTAATATATCCAAGTTCTTCGTGGTCGCTGTGCTCAACTGCCAGTTCCATCGATTGTACCAGTTTTTTTACCTCGCCATCATTGGGATTATATACATCTTTCGCCAGATAAATACCGGCCCGGATGCCATTGGTGCATTTTCTGTAAAAGGGATTGATAATGTAGGTGTGATTTATAAACGTGCGGATGGCATCCTTGTGTTTTTGCCGCTTGAAACTGTCGAAAACATAAAGCGGCGTCTGGTCTTTTGTATAGACGAATATGGTGGATTGTGATGCCCCGGAAAGATCGTTGATCAATGCCGCTGACGTTTTCAGGAAGCTGTAACTATCAACAGAATCGATAAGTTCGCCAATATCAAAAACATTATCCTGCACAATCGCCTCCTGCTGGTCTGCCCATCCTTCTGCGGGAGGGTAGCTGTGCGACCAGATATGTGTTCATTTGCCAAAATGAAATCAGTCGTGCAGTTGGGCCTACTAATTCAGGTTTCACGCCTGACCCTGGCCTATACCTGATTGAACACGAAACAAATTCCACCTGACAAGCGCTATTATGGTGCAGAAGGACGAATTTGCAAGCGGTACGAACGCTTTGAAGAACCGACCTGTCGTCCTGATCGACGGATATCACCCGAAAATGTGCAACACAAGCAGAAAAACCAGAAGAAAACTGATGACCCATGCATAGTAGATTGTTTATTGATGGAGAATGGATTGCGGCAGCAAATGGTGCAATGTTTGATGTCATCAATCCGGCAAATGAAGAGGTGTTTCACCAGGTGGCTGCGGGTGCAGCCAGTGATATAAACGCTGCCGTCAAAGCGGCACGGCGAGCATTCGATGAGGGCCCGTGGCCGCGTATGAACGGGGTGCAGCGGGCCAAAATCCTCAATAAAATTGCAGATACTATTGAGCAGCAAACCCAGCAGCTTGCCCGTCTTGAAGTGCTCGACAATGGCAAACCGCTACCCGAAGCGGTTTGGGATATGGAAGACAGTGCCGGTTGTTTCAGGTTTTTTGCAGGCTTGGCACAAAAATCCGACAACGAGGCTGAGGAGCAGATTGCGCTGGATGATCCTGGCTTCAAAACCACTGTCGTGAAGGAACCGGTGGGCGTTGCTGCGGCTATAATTCCGTGGAATTACCCTTTGTTGATGGCCGCATGGAAAGTTGCTCCGGCACTGGCGGCAGGGTGCTGTATGGTTCTGAAACCCTCCGAATTGACGCCGTTAACCGCACTGGAATTGGCGGATATCTGTCACAGCGCCGGCCTGCCAAAGGGCGTGTTAAATGTTGTAACCGGATTAGGGCCGGACGCCGGCCAGCCTTTGAGCGAACATTGTGATATCGATAAAATAGCATTTACCGGGTCGGTGCCAACCGGCAGCAAGGTAATGGCGGCAGCGGCAAACAATATCAAAAATATTTCACTGGAACTGGGCGGTAAATCACCGTTTGTAATATTTGCCGACGCCGACATCGAAAAAGCGGTTGAGTGGGTTATGTTTGGTATTTTCTGGAATCAGGGGGAGGTGTGTTCTGCCACCTCCAGAGTGCTGGTTGAGCGCGCGCTCTACGAGCCGTTTTTGGCACGAATTGCTGAAGAAGCCAAAAAAATCACCATCGGCAATGGTCTCGACGAAGGTGTGTTATTGGGTCCGCTTGTGAGCAAGGGGCAGCAGGAAAAGGTGTTGGCAGCAATAAAACGCGGATTGGATGATGGCGCCAGAATATTAACCGGCGGCGGTGTTCCTGCTCAACATCAAAATGGATGTTTTGTTGAACCGACAATCTTTACCGATATGAACGAAGACAGCTGGATCTGGCAGGAGGAGATTTTCGGGCCGGTGGTTTGCATCAAGCCATTTGACAGCGAATCTGAGGCAATAAAAATGGCCAATAACAGCCGGTTTGGCTTGGCGGCAGCAGTAATGTGCGCCGACGATGAACGCGCCCAGCGCGTTGCCAGGGCATTTAAGGCCGGTATTGTCTGGATCAACTGTTCCCAGCCGACATTTGCTGAAGCGCCCTGGGGTGGCTACAAACAATCGGGCATCGGGCGTGAGCTAGGCAGATGGGGATTTGAGAACTACCGCGAGACCAAACAAATCACCACCTATATCAGTGAAAAGCCCTGGGGCTGGTATTTAGGCCGGTAGTGCACAAAATTCCTGAACTGTGAAA
>QIIJ01000292.1 GCA_003232595.1 Aurantimonadaceae bacterium
TGGGCGTAGCCGTCGGCATGACGGCGCTATATCAGGGTCACCTGATGACAATCGGTCACGAACTCACAGAAATCAGAGAGGGTTATATCATTGCCCTTATCCTGATTTACTCGATCTGGCTCTATCTCAAGATCAGTAAAATAAAACGCCAATCCAAAATCCTGTCAGACCCTGTCAAAACACCAGGCTGAATAAAATGCAGGGCCGTGATAAAGTTCAAAAACAGGCTCCCCACTTCCACCCAAAGCCCTGATGTAAGGGCAAGGATGGTAAACTTTTTACAAATATATATTCTTTCCTCCCCGGTCTCAGCCTGCACTTATTGTGGTAGGTACGAAGGGCAATTCTGCGCCCCGTGATTCACATATTCAGCCTGCAAAATTCAAGCATCGGTGTATTCCCGCCCATACGGCAGCCTGGAATCGCGGCACACGATATCCAGGATGACAAAAAATGGGAATTTCGGATCTGGGTGCTGCGAGATGGATTTTGCCGCACAGCCATCCACTGCATTCAAATCGCCACACTATTTGCACATGCTCAGTTTCCAAGCTTAAATGCACTGCACATCGAATCACTCCTCACTCCGAAGCCACCTGAAAGTCAAATGTGACCACAGAACAAATCATTCTATTCTCCATATTTGCTGTTGTTTTCCTGCTGTTTTTGTGGGGCCGGTGGCGTTATGATCTGGTGGCATTCGCAGCACTATTGGTCGGAGTGGTATCAGGTGTTGTTCCCACCAGTGATGCATTTTCCGGCTTTGGCCATCCGGCCACAATCGTAGTGGCGCTTGTGCTGGTGGTTTCAGCCGGGCTGGTGCGCTCAGGCGCGGTGCATCTGATCACCCGCACCCTTGTCGATGCTTCGCGCGGGCTTGCCGCCCATATTGCGATTATGGGCGGCATTGGTGCAGTTCTTTCCGCCTTTATGAACAATGTGGCAGCGCTGGCGCTTTTAATGCCGGTCGATATGCAGACAGCACGCAAGGCCAAACGCAGCCCCGGTCTGTCGCTGATGCCCTTGTCCTTTGCCACAATTCTCGGCGGCATGGTGACGCTGATCGGCACTCCCCCAAACATCATCATCGCCTCCATTCGCGAGAAGGAGCTGGGCGCACCGTTTCTGATGTTCGATTTTGCCCCCGTAGGCATCGTCGCTGCCATTGCCGGGCTGATTTTTGTTGCGCTGATCGGCTGGCGACTGATCCCCACCCCGGAATTGGGCGATGGAGATGGCTCAAATCATTTCGAAATGGCCGACTACATCACTGAAATGACGGTGCCGGAAGGGTCTACCATGATCGGTCGCCGCATTCGCGAACTTGATGAGGAAACGGACAAGGCCGACGTGATCATCATCGGGCTGGTGCGCGGCGGCCGACGGGTTTTTGGCACCGCGCGCAACCGCAAGATTGAGGCGGGGGATGCCCTGGTGATAGAGGCCAACCCGGAGGCGCTGGATGAATTTCGCATTTCCACAAAGATGATCCTCGGCGACAAAGAAGCCGCAGAACAAAGCACCGCAGCCGGAGAAGGCCAAAGCCTGATGGAAGTGGTGGTTCAGGAAGACTCGCGCATTGCAGGAAAAACCGCCATTTCGGTTGGTCTGTTGTGGCGGCACGGGGTGAACCTGCTTGGCATTTCACGCGGTGGCAAGCGCATAAAACAGCGCGTACGCCGCACCAGGGTTCAAGCGGGCGACATTCTGCTGCTGCTTGGTCCGAGCGAAGAATTGCCGGAAGTTGCCAGTTGGCTCGGTGCCCTGCCCCTTGCCGAGCGCGGTCTGGCCGTGACCCAGGATAACAAGACCTGGATTGCCGTCGGCATATTTGTTGCAGCCATTGCCGCCTCAAGTTTCGGCCTGATTTATCTGCCGATTGCCCTTGGTTGTGTGGTAGCACTTTATGTGTTGTCAGGCATCGTGCCGATCCGCGAGGTGTACGACAATATCTCCTGGCCGGTGGTGGTGTTGCTTGGTTCAATGATCCCGTTGGGAGCAGCCCTTGATGCCGCCGGTGGCACGGCACTGATCGCCGGTGGTATTATCTCGATCACCGAAGGCATGCCCGCATGGGCCGTGCTGGCAGTGCTGATGGGCGTTACAATGACGCTCTCGGATGTGCTCAACAACACAGCCACCACCATTGTCGCCGCCCCGATTGCCATATCAATTGCCCAGAGCCTCGGCGTTAATCCGGACCCGTTTTTGATGGCAGTCGCGGTGGCCGCCTCCTGTGCTTTCCTTACACCCATCGGCCACAAGAACAACACTTTGGTGCTTGGCCCGGGCGGTTATACGTTTGGCGATTACTGGCGCATGGGGTTGCCGCTGGAGATCATCATTCTGGCCGTATCAATCCCGGCAATACTGGTGTTCTGGCCGTTGTGATGTTTCACGGTTTGGTCTGATTTCCGCCCAGGCATCCGCCAGGCCGCCCGTTCACGGCCTGCAATTCGGCTAACCGCCGAATAATTGTCCTGCCACGGAGGGAGGGTGCGCAACGCCAAATTAGGAGAAGTCACAAATCTCCGTATTGTGAGCGAAGAGCGAGCCGCCCAGTCAGGGCGCGCCGTCGCAGGCCCGGAGCGAA
>QIIJ01000167.1 GCA_003232595.1 Aurantimonadaceae bacterium
GGTATCTGCGGCCACATAGCCGACATAACCATCCAGTTCGCGCTGTATCCAGGCAAAGCCATCCAATTCTTCAAAAACCATGACCTGTTCGCCGAAAATCGCCTGTCTGCCGAGCGGTGCATTTTGTTCGGGTTTCTGCAACAAATCTGCAAAGTGGGTTACAATGCGCGCGGGCCTGCCTTCGACAAATCGACCGGCCTTCACCCTGCTTTTCAATGATATGTCGGCCAGATCTTTACGGTAGGCATGAAGCCGTCGATCAAGGTTGCTCACCGGGGAAGCTCCTTTGCCCGGGCAATAATAATATCGCCGATTTTTTCAAGATAAAGCGAGCCGGCAAGTGTTTTCTGAATGATTACATTCCGCCGGTCACTTTCATCACGGCGACGATCAACCAGGCCCATAATGCCCATCGTATCCAGCGCCCGGGTAATCACCGGCTTGGTAACATTTAACTTTGCCGCAAGGCCGCGCACCGTGTGTGGCGGCGGTTCAAGATAGATGCTCAATAAAATGGTTATCTGGCGAACGGTAAGATCGTGGGTTTTATCATGGACAATGGCCAGTGACACGTCATGCCACAATTGCAACGCCTGTATATGTCTTAGCTCGATCACGGTCATATTCCTCGAGGGTAACCAGCATTCATTTCGGTTCCGTTTTATTAAACACAAATCCAGTCCGGTTTGCAACGGGCTATTTGGAATAGCGATCTGACAGGACTTTGTAGAGCGCACGGATCGCCTGGGCTTCGCCACCAACAGGGGCCCAGGGCTTTTCTGAAGGCACCCAGGCAAAAATATCAAAATGGGCCCAGATGGAAGCACGCTCGACAAATCGTGATAGAAACAGGGCCGCCGTTATGGAGCCGGCAAAACCACCGGAGGTTATGTGGTTCACATCGGCGATTTTTGATGACAGCATCTGGTCATAGGGTGACCACAGAGGCATGCGCCAGACGGGGTCATTGATTTTCATACCTGCTGTTGCAACTTCCGCGGCAAATTCGTCATTGGCCGTATAAAACGGTGGCAGGTCCGGACCGAGTGCCACGCGCGCTGCGCCGGTCAGTGTGGCCATATCGATCAGCAGTTCCGGCGCCTCTTCGTCAGCCAGGGCCAATGCATCGCCAAGCACCAGCCGCCCTTCGGCATCGGTATTGCCGATTTCGACGCTCATGCCGTTCCGGCTTTGCAGAATATCACCAGGTCTGAAGGCATTGCCGGAAATCGAGTTTTCCACCGCCGGCACCAGCACCCGCAGCCGGACCGGCAATTCAGCCGCCATAATCATTGATGCCAGGCCCATGACATTGGCAGCACCTCCCATGTCTTTTTTCATCAGACCCATAGAGGAACCACGCTTGATGTTCAGGCCGCCGGTATCAAAACTCACCCCTTTGCCGACGAGGGTTATTTTGGAATTTCCCGCTTTGCCCCATGACATATCAAGTAGCCTTGGCGCTTCGGCACTGGCGCGGCCAACCGCATGAACCATAGGGAAATTTTCATTCAACAGCGCCTCACCCTTGACCACCGAAACCTCGGCCTGGTGGGTTTTGGCAAGTACCCGAAAGGCCACCTCCAGTTTTTCCGGTCCAAGATCGTTAGCGGGCGTGTTGACCAGATCGCGGGTCAAAAATACAGCATTTCCAATGCGCTCGACCGCTTCCCGGTCACAACCCTTTGGCGCGGCAAGATATGGGCGCAGGTCAGAATTGCCTTTGTCTTTTGTCAGATATCGATCAAACCGATAACCACCCAGCAGCCACGACAGGGCCGCCAGAGATCCATTTTCGAGTTTGCCTTCAAGATGGTAGTTACCGGCTGGCAGGGTCCGGGCAAGTTTGCCTGCGATCATGGCGCGCCGTGCCCTTGCATCTTCCAAATCCGTTTTTGCGGCCTTCCCGCCCAACCCCAGCAAAACGGCAGCAATATCGCCATTCGCAGCGGTCATCATCGATATGTCGCCTGATATTGCTGAAAATCCGCTGGCCCTGATCCAGCGACTCATCCCGGATGGTGCGTTGTCCGGCAGGCTTTTCAGATCTGTCGCATCAAGGCACCAGACAGGAATTGAATCAGGTTTTTTGTCGCCGGTAAGCCGGCTATTAAATTGAACAGTCAATTTATTCTCCAAATATTAAGATCTGCCCCGATGGTCAGGTTTTGTTAACCAAGCATTAGGGTTAACAGAATATTTATGAATCGGGCAAGATATCACATGCCAGGGACCGAATTAATGAATATTCAATATGCCAAAAAATGGCACTGTTTTGGCTGCTTATGACAGCGGCAATTACTATCAGTGGCTGTGCCACTGACCGAATGACCACCGGGTCCATCGGTAAATCGCCTAAAAAGACCGTCGCTACCATGACGATGTCAGAGCTTCACGAGACCCGCGCCTACTGGAACAAACTCTATTCAAAAAAACCGAAGGACAAGCGAATCGGCGTGAACTATGCCAATATTTTGCGCATGACCGGGCGCAATGAACAGGCACTTGCAGTGATGCAACAGGTGGCCATTACCCACCCTGAAGACCGGCAGGTTCTGGCAGCCTACGGCAAAGCGCTGGCTGGTGCCGGACAATTGCCAAAGGCGCTCGGGGTCATTGAGCGCGCCTATACGCCGGATAATCCCGATTGGCGGCTGCTTTCAGCCCAGGGTGCCATCCTTGATCAGATGAGCCAACCGGAGGAAGCGCGCAAAGTCTATCGCAAAGCGCTGGATATTCGTCCGAATGAACCATCGATATTGTCAAATCTTGGCATGTCCCATCTTCTGACCGGCGATCTTAAGACCTCTGAATCCTATCTGCGCAACGCAATTTCCTCACCGGTTGCAGACAGTCGTGTGAGACAGAACCTGGCGCTTGTCGTTGGCCTCCAGGGACGTTTTGGAGAAGCCGAAAAGATTGCCTCCGCAGAACTGCCACCGGAACAGGCCCGCGCCAACATTGCTTATCTGCGACGGATTTTGTCTGAACAAAACGCCTGGACACAACTTAAAGACAAGAAAAAGAAGAAGAAACTTTAATCTGGCATCAATGCCTACGCAGCAATACCTGGATTTCCAGAATTGGCCGTGTGCGCAATTGCACTTCGCCTTATGGACGTTAGGTCTATCATGGTCAAAACGGGCGCTCCCTCCC
>QIIJ01000336.1 GCA_003232595.1 Aurantimonadaceae bacterium
GCGAACTGCAATTTCGTGTCTTTAGAGACATATCTATCAAATTAGAGAGCAATTACCATGACTTATAAAGCACATCTGGATTTAAACCGGACAGCAGTGTGCTTGTCACAGGAATGACGGTGAAAGGAGTAGCAGTTCTCAATATTTAATATTTATTGCATGTTATTCAATGAGTTAGAATATTCTTATGCCGAGTTGCCGCTAAATACCAATGTATATGCCCTGGATCAGTATTGGTGGTTTAGCGTTTTACGAGATTGTTTTGGCATCGATAAAATTTCGACCATAACCTGAAGTGTGATAATGCTAACAGTGTAAATTCTGCTTGGGCTGCTATAGCGTTTCATCTTTGGATTGAACGCTATGGTTTGTTTTCGCTCACGGCCAATTGGGGCTTTGCCACGGCCTCCGCGAGGGCGATGCATGAGCATCGGACCACCTCTGGTGGCCTGACTGCTTCCATGTAAACATGAAACAGTCTAAACGTTTATTTTGTAACAATCAGGATGCGAATTGCATCCCGCCGTTTTAGGGGCACCCGAAAAAGACCCAAGCTCAGCGCTAACTGGCCAACCACATAACGGCCAGGCGCTAAATCACCAGAAGGTGGACTGTTGTGTTTATAGAATAATTACGCCCGAATATATACTTATGGAGACCTTTGTTTCATGCCACATTCCCAAGGTAATAATATTGATGTTCTTGCCCCTCGCTCGAAGTTTTATCGAGGCCCCTACGGGCGCCTGTGTCCTGAACTGCCCGCCTGGTCGCCCCCGGGAATTGAAGAAAACAATCTGGACGAACATTTTATTAAGTTTGCAAGTGAATTTATGGTCGAGGCCAAAGACGAATTACCAGCAGATATTGCCGCCAATACCGCCCGACGCAAACAGCTGGGGGAAGAGTTTGATTCAATAATTCCCGCCGGATACACCTATTTCGGGCAGTTTGTCGACCATGATATAACCTTCGACCCAACGTCCAACCTGCAAAGACAGAACGATCCCAACGGGCTGCTGAATTTCCGTACACCTCGTCTTGACCTCGACAATGTTTACGGGCGCGGTGTGAGTGACCAACCGTATCTTTACGAACATGATGCCAACGGCAAAGCAACCGGCAAAATGTTGATCGGGCAGGTGGAGGGTACAGGGCTTCGCGATCTGCCGAGAAATTCCGAAGGCCGGGCTATAATCGGCGATATGCGCAATGATGAAAATTCCATGGTATCGCAACTGCAACTGGCATTTCTGCTGGCCCATAATACTTTGGTTGATCGTGCCAATGCACTTGGAAAACCCGGTCCATTCGAAGCAGCACGCAAAACCCTGTGCTGGCTCTATCAGTGGATTGTCTGGAACGATTTTCTGAAGCGCATTACCACTGAAGATGTGCATGATTGCGCTCTGAAACTGGAAGATATGTGCGGCGGTCGCCAAAAGTGGTCGCTGGGTCTCGAAGACTTCTTTAAATGGCGAAACCAGCCTTACATGCCGGTGGAGTTTTCAACGGCCGCCTATCGGTTTGGCCATTCCATGGTACGCAATTCTTATCAGACCAACAAACCACATAGAGAAAACACGACAAGATTTGTGCCCCTCTTTGACAACACACCCGGCACATCGGGAGATGATCTGCGAGGCTTCAGGCCCGTGTTGAAGGAGAATGTTATCCAGTGGAACTGGTTTCTTGAGATGGGATCAGGCGGGCCTTCCATGCCTCAAAAAGCCAGAAAAATCGACACCAAACTTTCCAATGCGCTTGCTTTCCTGCACGCAAATCCGGACACCGACCACCCGGAGAACAAGCTGGCCTATCGCAACCTTAAAAAGGCCTGGATCCACCGCCTTCCTTCGGGCACGGATATGGCAAAAATCTGCTGTATCGAGCCGCTTCCGCTTGAGGAACACAAGATGGATTCGCTTTGGTATTATATCTTGCGTGAGGCCGAAAGCTTGTCCGATGATGATGCCGGTCAAATGCTTGGCAAGCTTGGATCAACCATTGTCTGCGCTACTTTTGCAGGCCTGCTGAAAGGCGACCCCCGCTCCTATCTCAATATCGAACCATGCTGGGAGCCCGACAGGGATGATTTGCTTTGTTCTGGCGTCGACAATACAGGCGATAATTCCTGGGCACTTGCATCGATAATCCGTATTGCCGGGCTGCCGGTCACCTCAGATGATATCAGGGGCCAGACCGATGGCAATTTCCCGGACACGGTGGCGTGTATTAATTGATACCCAAACTCCCAACCCATTTGTGGATCGCAATCAGCCATCCAATGCCGCAGAATTAGCAGCCCAACTCTTCTTCCCTGTGCCGGTGAGCAATTGTGCCAACGGTGGATAATATTGGCGACCTCGTCCCGACGGTTCTTGCTGATGTCGGGTACTTTACTGCAACAAACCAGGCCCCGTTTTATTTTGCGGGGCCTGGGTTGGTGTTTATGTTTAACGACTGCGCTTTGAGCGGCGGCTTCCGCCGGAGTATTTACTTCTGCTGCGGCTCGTT
>QIIJ01000614.1 GCA_003232595.1 Aurantimonadaceae bacterium
CGCGAGACCAAACAAATCACCACCTATATCAGTGAAAAGCCCTGGGGCTGGTATTTAGGCCGGTAGTGCACAAAATTCCTGAACTGTGAAACCTTGAAACCAGACTGATTTCAGCCTGGTTGAGCACAGCACGCAGTTCAATCACACCACAAGCAGGCACCACTATATTGAAAATCCTGGATACGCTTTTTTTAAATTATAACACACCCCAAGGGCCGTGAACATTTATGATTCCCAAATCATGCAAACACTTCACCGGCTCAAGCCGGTGGCTTCAAGGTACGATTAAAAAGCCGGGTCGGACCATTGTGAAATGGCAGGGGCAGAAGGATTTGAACCCTCGACCTACGGTTTTGGAGACCGTCGCTCTACCAACTGAGCTATACCCCTATCTGTTCCACTGCGTGTTAAGCGGTATTGGAAAAACTTGCAACAATGTTTAGTGAGAAAAATTGGATTCCGCGTGGTTTTACTGATCGAATTGAATTGTTATCCTGGATGTAAAACTTTGTCTTTTGTTGCCTGCTGCAGTCTTTTTTGATAGGATCGTCACAGTTTTATGGATGAGCCGTGAAGCAAACTACGTTCTCAGGGCGGGGTGAAATTCCCCACCGGCGGTAATCACAATTGTGAAAGCCCGCGAGCGCCTTTGACCATATGGTTCGAAGGGTCAGCAGATCCAGTGCAGTTCTGGAGCCGACGGTTACAGTCCGGATGAGAGAGAACAATGGCAATATTTCCGCCCTTCGAGGCTGGGTTTTTTGCGGTTGCACGCCCTGATTCACGTCAACCGAAAGAGAAGACATGAATCAGACACACAAGAATACCAGAATTGCCTTTGTCAAAGCAAAATGGCACGCCGATATTGTTCGCTGCTGCCAAGAAGGTTTCTTCGCCGAGATTGGCCAAAGAGGTTGGCCGGAAAATCTAATCGAAGTATTTACTGTTCCAGGCGCATTGGAAATTCCACTGCTTTCCCATAAGCTTGCGCAAACAGGTCGCTTTGCTGCTGTTGTTGCATCGGCATTTGTTGTTGATGGCGGAATTTATCGCCATGACTTTGTCGCTGCAACCGTGTTGGAGGGCTTGATGCGGGTGCAGTTGGATACGGGAATTCCAGTATTTTCAGCTGTGCTCACACCGCACAATTTTCAAGAACACAAACCGCATCTTGAATTCTTTGGAGGCCATTTTGTTACCAAAGGAAAAGAGTGTGCCATTGCTTGTGATGAAGTTCTGACACTATTTGAAGGACTGCGAACAGCACATCAAATTGTCGAAGCAGCTTAACTCAATGATTACTGCTCAGGTGGGAAATGCTTCCCACCTGAAAACTGCTGCTACCCATATCTCCTCAACCGCGCTGTAAGCAGTTCGAAAAACCTGTCCGCATCCACTTCGTGAGCCCAAAGGGCGTTTTCCTGTTTTCCTGTCACCTTCCAGAAATCCACAGCCGTGTGGCCCATGGTCAGTTCGCTTTTGGTCTCAATTTCCACATGACAGGATTTCAGTTTAAACAATTCCGGTTCCAGCAGCCAGGCAATGGTACACGGGTCGTGTAGTGGACCACCCAGTGATTGATATTTTTCACTGTCGTGGACGCCAAAAAAATCAAGCATGTCAGCGGCGGCCGTTGCCACCGGATTGCTCAACGCCCGAATTGCGGCAATACGCTTTGGCGTGGTCATCACCTGATGGGTAACGTCCAGACCGAACATGACAATTGGTCGTCCACACTGCATCACCACATCTGCGGCGTGGGGGTCCACATAGATATTAAACTCAGCCGAGGGCGTGGTGTTGCCCCCTTCCCTCATTGCGCCGCCCATCAATACAATCTGCTTGATTTTAGCCGCCACATCCGGCGCCTTGACCAGCATCATGGCAATGTTAGTCAAAGGCCCAATCGGTACCAGTGTGATTTCATTATCTTCAGCGGCACGCAGTGCTTCAACGAGATAGTCAACACCGTGCTGCTTTTGCAACTGGATTGACGGTTCGAACACGTCCAGCCCGTTGATACCGGTTTCACCGTGGACATATTCAGCCGTCACCAGTTTACGGACCATCGGGCCTGTGCAACCCTCATAAAGAGGAATATCGTTGCGACCGGTAATTTCCACCAGCATGGCCAAATTGCGTGAAGTTTTGGCAAGCGGTACATTTCCGCCGACCGATATAATACCTCGAATATCCAGTTCCGGCGCATTAAGCGCCAGAAACAACATCAGGGCATCATCCTGCCCCGGATCACAGTCAAT
>QIIJ01000410.1 GCA_003232595.1 Aurantimonadaceae bacterium
TGGCACTCAATCCTGACGCGCCCTGGAGAAATACCGCCATTTCAGCGCTTAACCGCTATGTTAATGAGCCGGTCAAAAGAAAGCACATGCGCAGGGCTGTAACACAGGCCGCCAGGTTTGTTGAACTGGAAGGATAAAAACCGTTTTACCGCGTGCCAAATGCAGGGTTCTGGCGTCGCCCAAAACCACCTTGTGCCGGTGTTGATCGTGTTGTTGGAACAGATGTCTGGCGAGCTGTAGCCTGTTGTTGAGCCTGTTTGCGCTCGGCAAGGGCTCTTGCGATGATTTCATCTGCAGTAGAAATTTCGGCCAGTTCTGCTGCCGGTGCGCCACTGAATACGGCAGGCGATGAGTTTGCAAGTCCGTCTGGTGCCATACCTGGATCACCGCGCTTGAAAATTGCATAAAGCGCAATGCCCAGGGTGAAAATCGTCAGCATCCATGAGAGTGTCTGTAATGCCGTTGAAGCCAACAACATCGGCGTCAGAATAACATTGACAATAATAGTGCCATAGAACGCCCAAACCAGAGCAAGACCCTTGCCGATGTCCCTGATCCGCTTGGTCAGCAAGGCGGCCTGAACATAAAAGCTGAGCAATACCACAACAGCAATCACAACCCAGGGGGCTGGATTGCTGAAATCCATCATCATCCATGCCACACCAAACCCGGCAATCGTACCAAGTATGAGTGAAGTCACCAAAGAGGTAAGAAAATAATTCAGCCGCCCAATACGACCGGAAAATCCGAATAACAGGTTTGATAGTGGCATAATATAGCCTCCCAACATTGATTGCTGGTTTTGCTATATATATAGGGGTGGAAAACACCCGGTAAAAACTGGCGAAATTTGAGCAAACTACTCCGGTATTCTGGTCCTTTGGTTAAGCTTAAGTAAAACAAACGCCGCGCTCCGGGCTTTTGAAGCCATAATTTCTGATCGCCTTGCGCTTGGGTGCAAAGTGATGTTCATTACCTTGATCAGCCTGTTATCAGCAGTCAGAAAGCCACCCCATGCAGCAAACAAAACCAATTGAACTCTACTACTGGCCAACTCCCAATGGCTGGAAAATTTCGATCATGCTTGAGGAACTGGGCGCCCCTTATGAAGTAAAATATGTCAATATCGGCAAGGGTGAGCAATTTGAACCGGATTTTTTGAAGATTGCCCCCAACAACCGTATGCCGGCTATAGTTGATCCGGAAGGGCCGGATGGCGAAGCAATTTCGGTGTTTGAATCCGGTGCAATCCTGCAATATCTTGGCCGAAAGTTTGGTAAATTTTACCCGCAGGGCGAGCGCGCCCGGGTTGCTGTTGATGAATGGCTGTTCTGGCAGATGGGCGGGCTCGGGCCAATGGCCGGGCAGGCCCATCACTTCCGCCAATATGCCCCGGAAAAGATTGCCTACGGCATTGATCGTTATACCGATGAGGTCAACCGGCTTTATGGTGTGATGAACACCCAACTTGCTGACAATGAATTTCTGGCCGGTGACTATTCCATTGCCGATATGGCCTCAATCGGCTGGGTCATTCCTTACGAACGCCAGGGGCAGGATCTCAACGAATTCCCCAATCTCAAACGCTGGTTTGAAACCATGAAGGCCCGCCCGGCCGTATTCAAGGGTATTGAGATCGGCAAGGAGGAACGCGAGAAATCAAATCTTGCCACCAACAAGGAAGCACAAAAAATCCTGTTCGGGCAGAAAGCACGGTAGGATCACTGCCGTTTCGATCTTGTTTGTGATCCTGCGTCCTGGTGTCCGCTTCAAAAGCCTCCTTCAGAGACATTTGACGTCATATCCACCCTCTCCCCTGGACATTAAAATCTGGCTCTTAAAGACGTTTCCAGGTTTGGGTTTCGCACAGGACCAGCGCAACACAGCCTTTCATTTTCATGGTTGTTCCTGATATGCTGGCGCTGCCCGAATATTTCTTGCCGGTGGATGGTTTGATCACGGTGCCTTTATATTTTCCGTTGGCACCGTTCATTTTCCCGATCGATTTTCCCGCATATTTACCGGTTTTCAGTTTAATGCAATAGGAGCCACCGCATTTGGCGATTGCAGCAGTTTCGCCGCTCTGGGTTTTCCAGCTTCCCTCAATCGGGTCGGCAAAGGCGGGGACTGCCATCATGAATAGCAGAAAGGCAGTGGTTATTGCAGTGCAGGTTTTAATCCGGTTCATGGTTCCCTCATTTTAATATTTGAATTATCCGGCCAGTTTGCCTGTTAAATCCAGCAAGGTCAATTTTGCGGG
>QIIJ01000331.1 GCA_003232595.1 Aurantimonadaceae bacterium
TTGACCACCAGCAGATCGAGCATGCCGTCAGTATTGAAGTCGGCAATCACGGCACCGCGCCCACGTGTTGGAAGGGCAATTCCTGCTTTGTCGCCAACTTCCCTGAATTTGCCGTCATGTTGACCCAACAAAAGGTTGTCTGGATCAAAGGCGGCAAAATCCGACATTTTCTCAACATTGCCCTTGGCAATGAACAAATCCAGCAGGCCATCGTTATTAAAATCGGCAAATTCCGAATGCCATCCTGTGGAAGGCTTCAAATCGGTGCCGGTGTAAGGTCGATGAGCAGTAGCGCCACGCTCCCAGGCGATATCCCGGTAGACTGGTTTACCGTCTGCATCTCGATCCAGGAATTGAATTTTCGTGTCGCCCATCGATGTAAGCGCATATTCAGGGTATCCGTCTGCATTGATATCTGCTTCTGCGATACCCATGCCCCATATATTCAACCGTTGCCAGCCTTCCGCTCTGGTATAAAGCTTTGGCTGGGTGCCTGCTTGCAAATGCCACATTTGCTCCTCGCCGCCACGGTAGTACTGACGATCATTGGAAATACGCAAAGAGGGAATGCCGGACTTGTTCCAATCGGTAAATATCATCGAAAGTGTGCAGTAACTGGGTGTCAAACTCAATTCCAGGCTATAATCTGGCATCTTTTCGCTGGTGGGGCGTAGGAGTATATTGTCGCTGCAGGTACCCCAGGGGGAGCCAGGTGCATCCCGGTCAACATAATTGCCAAATACAAGGGTGGGGTGTGTTGCGTCCTGCTCGAAAGTGGCAGCAAATGCTGTTGTCCAGGCTTTTCCGCCGTTAAATGCGAACTCCTTGTTGGCAATTCTGAATGTGCAATTGTCACCACCTTTGAGAAGCAGGTTTTCGCCAACCCGCATAACAATCAGATCCTTGCGGCCATCATTGTCAATATCGAGCGGGTAAAACCCTGTGACGCTTTTCAGTTCGGAAGAAGAAATTCCAAATTGTATTTCAGTGAATTTGAGCTCGCCACCGGTTTTGGAATTGTTCACGTAGAGTTTTGCAGGATTGCTACCGCCGGCAATCGCGATATCTGGGCGACGATCATCGTTGCAATCCAGGGCTGCTGCGCCACCGCCAACAAAGAATTCCCATGGTCCGTCATAGGTTTGATTAATTCCTGCACTTTGTGCTTGTTCCAGCAAGAGTGGAATATCCTGTCCAGGCTCGCCAAATCCAGTGTTGGTAGACAAAAAAAACAGCCCAAATGTTGCAGCTATCAAATCGAGTGGATTTCGAAGCATCTTCACTCCTCGATCACAAGTGTTTTGAGAAAAGCAATAATACTATCCCGCTCTCCGTTTGAAAGCGCAACATAATTATCCCTGCTGTTGCGGCTTTCGCCGCCGTGGGCTTTGATGACCTCATCCAATGTCGTGATGTCTCCGCGATGACCATATGGTGCAGTCGATGCGATTCCCCACAATTCAGCGGTCATAAAAACACCACGTTCCACAAATCGCTGAGAAATGAGTTCATTGCCGAATATTGATACTTCTGCATCGACCATATTGTAACGTTTCAGATCGCCAAATAATGGCACCAATGTCTGACCGAGTTCATTTTTGGGGAGCTTTTTTGCCCATTCTAGCAGCTCCAGATTGTAAACTAATTCGCTTCCATTTTCGCCAGGCCGAATTGTTCCTGCAACGTCCATTTGTCCCGGGTCTGAGAACATCAAGCTATCCAATGGCAAGTACTTTTGATGGCAACTTGAACATCCAATCGAATTAAATTTGATTTCACCTTGAGAGGCGGCTGCTCTCCAGCGAATATTGCTGACATTTAGTCGTGTGGGAGGCGGCAGGGTCGCTTGCCATGCAACAAGTGCTGATATCTCGTTAGGTGAAAATTCCGAAGCGGCTCCATCTTCATCAAAATCACTGTTGCCAGTCCACCGCACACCGAAACGTTCAGTGGCTTGAATACCGGAGTGTGAATTGAGGGCATTGATGGTAAACTGCCTGATCGAAGTGATAACTCCCTTTTGGCTAAACGGCCGAATAACCAGATCGTCGTCAATGCCGACAATACGGGATATGTCGACCAACCCGTCTGGATAAGCAGTCAACGTACCAAATCTAACGCCCTTTGTGATAAGTACAGCGGGTTCAGCGCGGCTGTATTTCTTTGCATCCCGAATCGCTTTACTTCGTATAGTATGCAACTCGAGTGTCATTTCCCGTGCGAGTAGTTCTACCAGCCCTACGCCCATCAAATGGTTGGTGTTTCGTTCGTTGGAAAACTGCGGGTCTGTTGAATCTGATCCCTGACTGGTAAAACCTTCAGACACAAATACATTCGTTGAAAAATTCCCAGCGCCGCCGATTATTGGTTCATTGTGACAGCTGGCGCAAGAATTCGCATCGAGGCCGGTAATGCGACTAAACATATTTACGGCGGGTTGTTTGCGCTTTGTTGGAATGATGGCCTGTGTGGCCATTGGTCTGCCCACGCCATCCCGTGTAGTGAACTTCTTTGTAAAAAGACCAAACCCTCTTTGTGTAAAATCTCTTAGCTCGTTTTCTGACAAGATACCGTTGCTGATGAAGATATCCTGCTGGGTGTGATTTTCGTCATTCAGCCAGGGTTTATCAGATGCTGATGATGGTTTGCTGGAGAAACCGATAACCAAAATCATCATTCCAATCTTGAGCGCAGGATTAACCAACAAAATTCAATACCTTTGTCGTCTTGTTGAAGTTTTTCACCGGAATATTTTCATCAACCGCCATAAGGGCTGTCAATGCACATCCATCTCTTATCAGGGGACATTCTTCCGGATAGTACCGAACATCCGACTTTCCGGTATGGGGAAAGTGTTGTAAGCCATTAATTTGTTGTCTGATTGGATCTTCCAACAGTTCACATGCACTTGCATCAGCTCCCACAAATGCAATTGGAAAACTGTCGATCAAGGCAAATAAGCTCGCAAGCCCGGCTCCAATTGCCTCGCCGGCTTCTTTAAATGCCAACTTTGCCTGAGGATTGCCATTTCTGGCTTTTTTCACAATATCAAAAATCGTAGATTTTGTAATATTCCCGCTTGGCATACTGGAAGGGTCCAGTCCCCTTGCTTTGCGATAAATTGCGTAGTCTCCGGCATAGGCCTCAATGCACCCGTCCCGACCACAACGACACCTAGCTCCGTTTGGCAAATGCACCATATGTCCGAATTCAGTTGCAGAGGAATTTTTGCCTTTCACCAAATCGCCATTGTGATAAAGACCCATACCAATCCCGTGAGAAAGCAGAATAGCTGCAAAATCGCGGTTATAAATTTGTGGTTCATTCCATCGAAGGGCTCTTGCAATCATATTGCAATCGTTGTGAACACTGACCGGGATACCAAACTCCTGTTCGAGATAGCTCTGTAACGGTATCTCAGTATGCGGGGTAATTGGTGACCATAGAAGCATTGTATTATCCACATCGGTCGTTCCCTGAACTCCCAATGTGATATGTTTTAGTACACCCGGTGTTTGTCGACTATTTTTTAAACCGGTTTTTAGTGCCAACACCATTGAACGCAGCAATTCCAGAGGCGGAATGGATACAGTTGATATTTGTAATTGCTGTTCAAAAACTGAATAGCCCTGGTAGTCAACAATTGATGCTGTAATTTCATTCAATTGCAAGACGATTGTTGCGACAAATGCAAATTTTGGGTTGAATGTGAGAGCAACCCTCGGGCGACCACGAACTGACTGCAATTGTTCAGTATCTTCCAGTCGAAGCAGGACTTTTTCATTGAGCAGATCGGCTGTAATTGTAGATAT
>QIIJ01000563.1 GCA_003232595.1 Aurantimonadaceae bacterium
TCCCCATTCGCTTTGCAATATCCAGCGCCGAAGAAGGTTATCACGTGCCCTTGCTGATCAGCCCGTGGAGCTATTCGACCTATCGCGGGAGCTGAAGACAGGCCTTGTAAAACACATGGGTTTTGCGGGCAATAGCAGCTAGAGCATTTCCGGCCCATATTGAATCATTTGACCGATTTTCCGCGTTTGCTGGCGAGGCATACTTTCTGCCTTGGTCTGGCCGACCACAAAGAAAGTAGCGGAAAAATAGGCCTTCGGTGGGCCAAATCAGTCCATCGACGTTGTTGCAAAACTTGCACGATACCAGTATCGCGCCGCGTTTCGCGCCTAGCCGAGCGAACTGATTTGGCACCATCAAATGGTTCAATATGGGCCGGAAGTGCTCTAGTGATTGTTAATTGGTAACAGGTGCCTGAAAACGGGAAATACAGGAATGAATCAAGAAGACCTCAAACAAGAACTGATCGATACATATCAAAAATACTATGTTGAAGGTTTTAAAACCAACAATATCAGCCTGATCGATCAGATCGTTCAATACCCGATAGCCTATGTAAAAGAAGGCTCGGTAAAAATTCTGGATCACTATCCAGTTGATCCAGCAAAGCTAAAGGTCGAAATAGAATGGGATCATTCAAAAGACTGGAGCTTTGAAATTCCAGCTGTGAACGAAGACCATGCGCACGTAATAGCCTCCGCAACCAGATGCAGAAAAGATGGTTCAGTGATTGAACGTGTCCATGGTTTTTACGCATTCAAGAAAATTGATGGTGCCTGGAAAATGTATGCCCTCGCTGATCAGGTTTTCTGACATATACCAAAGGCGTCAGCCTTTGAATCATGCCTCTCACGGCAATTCCAATGCTGCGCATTGGGCCTGCGAGGCAGGGTAAATTATATACTGTCCCCAATTAATAAAAAAATGTAACAGAAAATTGGAAAAGGAAAACTTGAGTTTATGTCGCAAAAACCGTGGTTCGCGCATTTTTGTTCTCTTCGTTCAGGAATTTAATAAGGTTTTGGATTAAAGTCAGTCTTTTTATATGTATTAACTGGTTATATGTATTAACCGGAGTATGTCCGCCTTGAAACCATCTTTGATATCATCAACCATTTTTTTAATGTCATTTGGAGTAGGCATTTTTCAGGCAAATGCTTCTGACGAGAGGATTGGTATTTTCTCATCGCCAACTGGTAAATTGAATTTTGGTGTTGAAGATATCCAGAATGCGGAAGTTGCTGAAAAGGAAGATAATGCTATTTTGACAATTTACTTGCATAAAAAAGCAAGTGAGGCTTTAGGAAGTCTTACTGAACGTAGCATTAGTCAACGCATGACCTTTGCCGTATGTGGAGAAAAAATTACTGACCCTGTTGTCAGAGAACCTATTTTATCGGGGATTCTAAGCTTCTACGGGCTACCTGCTGATCAAATAAAAAAGATTCTCAATACATTGAAAGGTAATAGTTCCTGTTCTCAGTGGTAATGTGTTGGTTAATTGGGGACAGTATATAATTTATTTTCCGGAAATTGGTGACGCACTGATGTGCGAAGTGAATTAATTATATACTGTCCCAATTAACCGGAGTTTGGTAATTTTTTCCCAGCCGCCGGATGGACCAACAATGATGGGCATGGTGTTGATCGCGGGAGGTGGCTTGTTGGCAATTCGAAGCTGATGGCGGGGTTGGAATGAAGGGGGATTGTGGATCGGAGCCAAACTGACTACAGAACAGGGACTGCCCAAAAAATGAGGATTGATAAAAAATGCGGATAAAACCGATCGCTATTGATCTAAAAAAAGAAAATCTGTCCAATACGGTTGCTCCTACAGACGTTCAACACCTGATTCTTAACAACAGCAAAACCAGTCTGGCGAAATATGTGCAACGACTGGCCTACTCAAAGGACGGGCTCATTGTTTCTTTGGGCAATTCTCTAAAATTGCATGATCATGAAGTTGCCCGGGGGAAAACTTTTTTGGGTCGAATTATGGGTAGAATTACGTCTGCAACAGACCCGGACTGGATTGATATTGACGGCACGAAATTATTACAACTATATCAATTTACCGAACTTGAGCCTCCAATTGAGCTGTCTGCATCACAGGTATATTGCGCAGAGACTGCGGGATTACGTTTGATGTTGTCGAAGTTGCAATCTACTGAGTAAACATTGATAGCCGCATTCTTGTGGTTAATTGGCGACACACTGAAGTGCGAAGTGAATTAATTATATACTGTCCCAATTAACCGGAGTTTGGTGATTTTTTCCCAGCCGCCGGATGGACCAACAATGATGGGCATGGTGTTGATCGCCGGAGGTGGCTTGTTGGGAGGCCGCAGAAATTGCTTTACAGCTTCGGCAGTTCGTAGTTTTCTGATAGCCTGATTTTTTGCGCCTCAAAGGAGTAAAATTTGGTTGGATTGGAAAACTTTGTCGCTATTGCGTTGGCATTCTTCATTGTGACGGTTTCGCCTGGGCCAGCCAATATTGCAGTGGCAACCGTCTCAATGAGTTTTGGACGCAAGCATGGACTGCTTTTTGGCCTTGGCCTCTCTGTTGGTCTTGGGTTCTGGGGAATTGTGGCGGCTACAGGCATGGGTGCCATTCTTCAAAGCACAACCTCCATTCTTACCATCCTCAAGATTTTTGGCGGTCTATATCTACTGTGGCTGGCGATACAGTCTGGTCGTTCGGCCATGCGACGAGCAGACGATGTGGCAAGCCCTCCTGATCAAGGGCGATGGTTCTGGCGGGGCTTGATACTCAACCTGACGAACCCCAAAGCAGTAGTCGCATGGATGGCCGCGCTATCTATGGGGCTTGGCGAAGAGGTCAACACATCAATCGTTGTCGGGGCGACTCTATTTTGTGTTGTGTTGGGCTTCGCGAATTACGCAGGGTACGCGATGGCCTTTTCTCTATCAGGCTTCATGACAGGATATAAGCGCTTGCGCAGATGGATTGACGGTCTTGTTGCGGGTTTATTCGCGGTAGCTGGCATAAGTCTTCTTCGCTCTGCTTTCTCACGTTGAGTTGTCGCAAAACCGATGGTTTTTCGACAATTGGCAAGTGCTTAGCGTCAAATATGTTTGCAAGAAGAGCAATTCAGTCAGGTGGCTCTGATGGCCAGACCTGCATTGCCACATCCACAGCTTGCATTAACTCCAACTGTGGCGTGCCCTGTTTGGCCATACCAGACAAGCCGGTAATCAGCGTGCCATAGAACGCAGTCAATGCGTCAATATTTGCGTTCAATGGTATCTGACCGGTCGCCTGAGCATTGGCCAGACAAGTTGAAATGGACTTCACTGTCATTTCTGCAGCTGCCTTTATTGCATCGGCAATTGTAAGGGATATGTCAGGGGCCTCTACACAGGCTGCGTTGGTCGCAATCATGCAGCCCGGCGGTGTGTCTTGCGCTGTCAAGGCTTTCGCCGTCTCAACAAGCAGCCTGTGGATCGCTTCACGCGGATCATGCTCGTTTTTTAAACCCTCAATCCCGGGCTGCACATAGCGCGAGACATAAAGGTCAAGCGCTGCCAAAAACGTTTTTTCCTTGTTGCCGTAAGCTGCATAGAGGCTCGGTTTGGTAAGGCCAGTCTCCGCACAAAGGTCCTGATAGGATGTGCCCAGATACCCCCGCCTCCAAAACAGCCCGAGTGCCTGTTCCAGTACTTCTTGCTTGTCAAAACTGCGAGGTCGCCCGCGACTGCCAGCCATAACACCCTCCTTTTCGTTGACAGGTAGTATACCAGCTGATATTAAATACCTATCGGTATATAAATATCAAACAACTGGTGCGGTGTGAAATTCAGAGCACCTGGCCGAGCGAATTTGGAGGTCAAGATGCCATCGCTAATGACAAAATTCATCGCAATGCTGGTCACCAGCCTTTTTTTTACAACAACGGCCTTTGCTGCCAGAGGAAACGAGGGCACGCGCAAAATCGGTGATGGGGTTTACAGTTTTACAATCGGTGAGGGCAACTATTCCATGTTTGTGGTTGGGGACAATGATGTCGCCGTCTTTGAGCCCTTTAATTCCCGGCAGGCCCAAAAACTGCTGGAAGCGGTTCGACATGTGACAGACAGGCCGATCAAATACGCCTTTATCAGCCACAATCACTGGGATCACGCCAGTGGCGGTAAGGTTTTTAGCGATGTGGGCGCCAAGACCGTGATGCACAAGCTGGCAGCAGAATGGGTGGATGCAAATCCCGGTCGTGACGCCGCGCCACCCGATATGACATGG
>QIIJ01000062.1 GCA_003232595.1 Aurantimonadaceae bacterium
AGCGCACCAAGGCGCTCCTGGATCATCTCAACCGAGCGGTAGAAATCAGCGCCAATCTTGTCCATCTTGTTGATAAAAACCATACGAGGCACTTCATAACGGTTGGCCTGACGCCAAACGGTTTCAGTCTGCGGTTCAACACCGGCATTGGCATCGAGCAGCGCAATTGCACCATCAAGCACACGCAATGAGCGTTCAACCTCAATTGTGAAATCCACGTGGCCGGGTGTATCAATAATATTGAAACGACGTTTCTTACCATCACGACCGGCCCAGAATGTGGTGGTGGCAGCGGATGTAATGGTAATACCGCGCTCCTGCTCCTGCTCCATCCAGTCCATGGTGGCCGCACCGTCATGCACTTCGCCGATCTTGTGGCTTTTGCCGGTATAATAGAGAATCCGCTCGGTCGTCGTGGTCTTGCCCGCATCAATGTGGGCCATGATGCCGAAGTTGCGATAGTCTTCGAGTTTATATGCGCGTGCCATTTTTTTGTCTTCCGACCTTCAGATTAATTCTAGTGTTACCAGCGATAATGCGAGAACGCCTTGTTGGCGTCTGCCATACGGTGGGTGTCTTCGCGCTTTTTAACGGCAGCACCGCGATTGTTTGCAGCATCCATCAATTCACCGGACAAACGCTCAATCATTGTTGTTTCGTTGCGCTTGCGCGCAGCCTCAATCACCCAGCGAATAGCCAAAGCCTGACGACGCTCAACCCGCACCTCAACCGGCACCTGATAGGTTGCACCACCAACCCGGCGCGAACGCACTTCAAGCTGCGGCTTGACGTTTTCAAGCGCCTCATGAAACATCGGCACCGGATCCTGACGGGTTTTTGCTTCCATGATATCAAGCGCACCATAGACAATACTTTCGGCGATAGACTTTTTGCCATCCAGCATGATGGAATTCATGAATTTCGACAAAACCAGATCGCCGAATTTTGGGTCCGGGTTGATTTCTCGTTTTTCTGCGCGGTGACGACGTGACATCTATTTACCTGTGTTATTTTCGGCAGAGCCGATAAATTCCTCTTTTTGCACCAGATCCCGGATCGTTGCTTCGCACCGTCCAGGATGACCTTTCCTTCCAGTCAGGTCACTTCGGACGCTTGGCGCCATATTTTGAACGGCGTTGCCTACGATCTTTTACGCCTTGGGTATCGAGCACACCACGGATTACGTGATAACGGACACCGGGAAGGTCTTTCACACGACCGCCGCGGATCATCACAACAGAGTGTTCCTGCAAATTATGCCCCTCGCCCGGAATATAGCCAATAACCTCAAATCCGTTGGTCAGCCTGATCTTTGCAACCTTGCGAAGTGCCGAGTTCGGCTTTTTCGGGGTTGTTGTATAAACACGGGTGCACACACCACGCTTTTGCGGGCAGCGCTCCATGGCAGGAACCTTGTTTTGCTTTGGTGCGACCTTGCGCGGATTGCGAACCAGTTGGTTGATGGTTGGCATATGTAACAAACCTTTTCAATTGACCTGATCAAAGCGGACAAACACCAGGATCAGACCGAAATATTCCTCGAAACCACCGCACATCCACCCGTTCGGGCAATCAGTCGGCGATTTCCATACGTCAAAGGCTCCATTCTGCAAACTAAATCTTGCAGAGGGAACCTTTACAATGCAGAGGACCGAAACCCGGTCATGCTATCAAATTGTTCTTTTCATTGGTTAGAACCTTGTTTGAACATCTTTCTCCAACACATCGCCAACACATGGCGTATCGGATGCAAATCGGCTCACATCGGTCCTGTATGCGGGTATCTAATGGGTTGCCACCAAGCCGTCAACCCCGAAACCTCGACAAAATAACGCAAGTTCAACAAATTACCGAATTTATTTCGATCTGGCAGATTGCAGTTTGGTAACCCCGTTTGAAGTCGTAATTGCCAGATTTTATCGCACACACCACGTCACTGAATTGAATGAGGCATCAGTGGTTGAATAGCGTCACGCAAATTCTATATTTACCTTGCATTCACCAGACCACTCAATAGTTCCGGTGTTTTAACCCGGACCTAACGTGGATACCATACATTTCCAGCAAAAAACGGGACCGTTATACCTCTCTGAAGGCAGCGTCAGCCAAATTTCAGGGTGAATGGCGAAAGTGATGTGATGACAAAACTGGGTGGCGTGGAAAGCCGGGAAGAACATTTAGCCGATGGATTCATCCACTTCATGGGTGTTGTCGGAAGCCTGGTTGCCGCCGGTTTTCTGCTTCGGTTTAACAGTTGATTCCCTGCCTGAAACCAGAACCCCTCCCCTGATCATTTACAGCATTGGACTTATCGCCACATTCATTTTTTCAGCCGCCTACAATATGACCACCCATCCGGCAACCAAGGCCATTCTCAGGCGCTTCGATCATGCGGCAATATTTGTCATGATCGCCGGCACATATACACCACTGGCGCTGATTGGAATTGGCGGCCAATTGGGCAACTACCTTGCAGCCACCGTGTGGGGCATTGCAGCGATTGGCGTATTCATCAAACTATTCTACCCGGATTCTGTACAGAGAATTTCTCTAGCCCTGTATATTGGACAGGGTTGGCTTGCGGTAGCCGCCTTCAAACCGATCTATGAATCACTCAGCTCTTATTCCATTAGCCTGATT
>QIIJ01000521.1 GCA_003232595.1 Aurantimonadaceae bacterium
CCCAGGGTAATTTTTCGCTTGAAGCTATAGTCCCTAGAGGGACCATAATGTGATTTATGAGATGAATCACACGATGGGGCCACAATGGCTGATACGCTTACATTGCAGGTCGAGGGCATGGATTGCCCCAGTTGCACTGCTAAAATTGAGGGGGCAGTTTGCGCATTGCCGGGTGTCGCTAATGTCAAACTCAATTATACCAATCAGAAACTGAAACTTGATCTGGGTGAAGGTACAAATGCCAAATCCGTAGAGCGGGTGGTTGAGCGTCTTGGCTACAAGGTAAGTCAGCCGGACAAAATCAAGAGTACCGAGGCGCTTTCCTGGTGGCAGACCGCCAAGGGAAGGCTCGTCATCATCGCCGGTACGCTGCTGGTAATTGCCGGCATGTTGTCTCTGTTTATGCCGCAATATGCGTCCTGGGTTTTTGCAACGGCTGCGCTGGTGGCGCTTATGCCGCTTGCCCGCAAGGCTGTACTAAGTGCCACTGCAGGACAGCCCTTCACCATTGAAACGCTGGTAACGATTGCTGTAATCGGGGCAATTGTCATTGATGAGGCTGCAGAGGCTTCGGTTGTTGTGTTCCTGTTTTTAATCGGGGAATTGCTGGAAATGATGGCGGCTGCCAAGGCGCGGCGTTCTGTGCAGGCACTGGCTGATCTTGTGCCCAAAACTGCACTACTGGTTTCAGATGGTGGCGTTGTGGAAATCTCTGCCGAGAGCCTTGCCATCGGTGATATAATTGAAGTGCGACCTGGCGACCGGATAGCGGCTGACGGGGAAATTGTTCAAGGTGAAACTTCTGTTGATGAGGCCGCCGTCACCGGGGAATCCATTCCGCGCCGCAAGGAAACAGGCGATGGCGTATTTGCCGGGTCAATCAATGCGGACGGGTTAATACGGGTGAAGGTTGTAAAAGACGCGGAAAACAACATGATTGCGCGCGTTCTTCACATGGTCGAAGAGGCGGAAGCCAGCAAGTCGCCAACAGCGCGGTTTATCGACCGTTTCAGTCTTTATTATACGCCAGGTGTCATCGTTGTTTCGGCAATGATTGCATTTTTGCCGCCGCTGCTGGTAGGTGCGGAACTGATGCCCTGGGTCTATAAGGGTCTGGCAATCCTGCTTATCGGCTGTCCCTGCGCGTTAGTGCTTTCAACACCTGCAGCAATCACATCCGGCATTTCTTCTGGCGCACGTCAAGGTCTGTTGATGAAGGGCGGGGCGGTGCTGGAGGCTATTGGCAAGATCAAACAAATTGCTTTTGATAAAACCGGTACGCTGACTGCCGGTGTTCCAAAGGTGACCGATATCGTGGTCTGGTCCGGCAAAGAGGACAAGATGCTGGCCCTTGCAGGTGCGGTGGAGGCGGGGTCATCCCATCCGCTGGCGCTGGCGATTGTCGATGAAGTCAAAGCGCGCAATGTCAAGATTGTTGAGGCCAGGAACTCCGAAGCGCTGCGCGGGCGCGGGGTTCGTGCCGATGTGGGCAAGATGAGTGTCACAATCGCATCACCACGTTATGCGGCAGAAATTCTTGAGATGTCAAAAACCCGGCAGGATGAAATTAGCGCTCTGGAAGAAGAAGGCAAAACAGTTGCAGTAGTCGTTGCCGACAATGTTCTTCTGGGCGTATTTGCCCTTCGCGATGAATTGCGTGATGACGCGGAAGAGGCGATGGCGCGGCTTTCTGAAATGGGTATTACCGCTACCATGCTGACTGGCGACAATGCACGTACCGGAGCAGCACTCGCGGCCCGCCTTGGCATTCAGGTTCAGGCCGAACTGATGCCGGAGGACAAGCTGGTTGCGATCAAAAAAATGAAGGAAAACGGTGGCGTGGCAATGATTGGTGACGGGATCAATGATGCTCCTGCGCTGGCTTCCGCCGATGTGGGCATTGCCATGGGTGGCGGGACCGATGTGGCGCTTGAAACCTCTGACGCGGCCTTGCTGCACGAGCGGGTCATGGATGTTCCGGCCCTCGTTGGCCTGTCGCAGGCAACGATGTCCAATATTTACCAGAACATCACAATCGCATTGGGTTTGAAAGCAATATTGCTGGTAACCACGCTGATCGGACTGACCTCGTTGTGGATGGCAATTCTTGCCGATACCGGGGCAACGGTGCTGGTGACAATGAACGCCATACGGCTGCTGGGGTATCGATTTAAGTAGACTTTCAGTTATAGATAATACCAAAGGATACTACTGTCCGGGAAAATATGGCAATCGGCAGATATCAGCATACCATCAATTAATTGTTGGTTGAGATTTCCACTCAAACCCTCCACGTCGTTATCCTCGGGCACCGACCCATTTGCTGTCCGGTTTAACACCGCCCAACCTCCAATCGTCATCCTCGGCCACCGTGCCGAGGATCCATAAAATGCTCAAAACATTAATAAATTTAACGTTTTGCACAATACGCACTGGATCCTCGGCACGGTGGCCGAGGATTGACGAAAGAGGGATTGTATATTTCCCCGGACAGTAGTGACCAAAGGAACTTAATACTGATTCATCAGGCCGGTATTGATGGCCTGTCATCCAGATCCAGCCGGGGCTTCCATGTCTCGAGCAGGATCAGGGTAAAGGCGACTATATAGACAAAATAGGTGCGATCGTCGGGCAGCGGAAAGACGATGAACTTGCCGCCAAAGGTGAGAACGATGGTTGCCAGCATGGCAGACGCTTTTTTGTCCGGCAGTTTTCCGGCTCTGGCAAGCAAAGCCCAGGCAAAGATCAGCACAAGCATCAGTTTTGGCCAGTTGTTGTTTTGCAGTGAAACCGAGATGCCGCGCATCAGGCCCTTAAGATAGGCGGTGAGGCTGAAATCGGGTTTGAAACCGACCATGGTGTTTTGGATTTCGACATTTGAGAAGTAAAAATGCGTCCACCATCCAGGGTGATCATTGCCGCCGGTGATCCAGAAATAGGTGGCCAATGATGCTGCAAATAACGCAAAGGCGCCGGTCTTTTTCGAATTAAAGGCGATTGCTGCCAATAACAGCGCGAACAGAAAAATGATGTTGTCTGGCCGTATCATAAAGGCTGTAAACAACAGGGGCAGGGCCAGATTTTCACGCCCGCGCAGCATAAGATAAATGCCGCCGAGACAAAATACCGCAAACAGCAGGTCGGGCGTGGCAATGCGCGCCATATAAAAATAGCCGGATAGCAGCATGATGGAAATCACCACCGGCGCGCCCTGTAAAAACCCGCCCTGTTGCATCCACCATAAAACGAGAGCACCAAATATCAGGGCGGATATAACACTGATCCACACCGGTGCATCGACTGCATCCATCAGGTTTGTCAACGCGCGAATGGTGGCGATATAGGCGATTTTGACTTCATACATTGGCAGCATGGAGACAAAGGCGTCCGGGTTTTGATATTGATAGAGATTGTAGGGATTGCCAGCCTGCAGTTTGTACACCTGACTTTCCGAGGCCCGCGCTTCAATCATGCCCCAGGTTTTCCTGTGCAGCTCTTCATTGCTGATGGTATCAGTTTTGATTGCCGCAGCAATATAGGGGGCCATGTCCCAGTTATATTCAGGTTTTTTAACGCCGATAATTGCAATTGCAATCACAAACAGTACAAACAGGGTAAGTGCCGCCCGGTCCAGAATGGTCTTGCCAAGCAGGGGACGCGCCAGACGCGTCAACCGATCCATCGACCAATTGGCGAGGTTGCGAGTGTCCTGTTCGGCAATGCTCATTATTTGGCCTGCGACTTGAGGAAATCGGTAACGATTTTGATGATACCGCCGCTCAGCACTTTTTCCAGAGCAGTGATGAACTCGTCCACATGCTCCGCCCCGGCAATCAGCGGTGGCTCAAGGCGGATGACGTTGCGGTTGTATTCGGTAAATGCCACCAGCACATTGTGGTCACGCAGCAGGGCCGATCCGATAAAGCCTGAGAGTGACCCCTTCAGCTTGGCATCAAGCATTGACACAGGTGCCCGCATAACCATTGGCAATGTCTGGGAGAAGTCCTGTAATTCAAGGCCAATCATCAGCCCCTGGCCGCGCACGTCCTTGATGATTTTGGGATATTTGTCTTTCAACTCGTTGAGCTTCTGCAGCATATAATCGCCGGAGCGGGCCGCGTTGCCGATGAGATCCTCATCATAAAGAATATTGAGACCTTCAATCGCCGTG
>QIIJ01000304.1 GCA_003232595.1 Aurantimonadaceae bacterium
ATGGAATATGAGCCATCGTCCGTCTTGATCTGCGACGTGACACCTGTTGGCTGCTCTTCGGCGCTTACCCAAGTATGACCACGGCGCAATTGCGTGAGGGGGCAGTTTTCAACCTCCTCCAGCAGCACCGCCTCGAAATCAGGTTGCGGGATATTGATCAGCGGCGTTGGCGTGATCTCGAACGTCGCATCATCTTGCCTTTCGTATGGCACCTCACCCAGAATTGGTGCGTCCAGACGTGGCAGGAAATACACGCTGCCACCATCTTCACGGGGTAGGGCGGCAGCTTTCAGCTTGTCAAAATCAAGACCCAGTGCGCGGCAGATTTCCAGACTGCGCGGATTCATCGCATGAGCTTTAGGGGCAAATGAGCGGCTGGTGAGGCGCTCAACAATGATCGTTCGGATACCAAACTTGGCAAGCAGCAGCGCCTGGATACATCCTGACGGTCCTCCCCCTACAATCAGAACGGTATCCTCGTTTCTGGAATTATCATTGTTTGCCACGGTCATTTTCCTTTGAGTTTCAGGGGTTGGTTTTAGCAGATTGTTTTTCAGCCTCGTCCATTGATGCAAGAATGAACGCTGTCGTTTCATCGAAATGTTTGGTGAGCAGGGCGCAGGCCTGGTCAGGGTCTCTGTCAAGAACGGCGTCCATGAGGCCTTGATGCTCACCGGCTATGTCGCGCTTGATGCTGCGCTTGATGCGCCTGTCGGATTGCACAACCGCCTTGCGGTAACGCGTGCTGCATTCAAATAGCGTCGCTATAAAAAGCATCAACCATTCTGAACCGCAGGCGGACAACAGGGCAAAATGGAAGTCGCAGTGGGCAGTTTCCCAATCCTTATCCAGGACCGGGCGGCCACCTTTCAGGGTGCTCTGAATGCGCGACATCCGATGGTGGGCAGCGACAATCTCGCTTTCCCAGACCACGCCGCCTTCTGCGATCGCCTCACGCAATGCAAGGCATTCCAGTTCGACCCTTACACGTTGCGTGTCGAGCAGTTCAGCCTTGGAAATTTCGGAAACCCTGAAGCCACGCTGATCTTCTGCGGTGATAAATCCAGTGGTGGAAAGGCGCGATAGTGCCTCACGCAGCGGGTTGATTCCAGCCTGGTAGTGCTTGCTCAAATGGCTCAGATTCAAGCGCGCGCCTGGTGCCAGCGTGCCATTGACGATGTCATCGCGAACAGAGTCTGCAAGCTGGGAAGCCATCGTGCGTTTCTGGGATTGTTCTACGGCCATCTGGGCGGTCTCCATGTTTATTGCCGGTGGTAAGTTTGCATAGTGGCAATATCTCCGTAAAGCAATCGTATACGAAGGTCACAGAAAATACAAAACTAAAAACATATATAATTAGTGTTGTGTATATTATTGGGATGGTGTACCGAAATTCACATAAGCCGATAACGGCAATCTCAAAGGGAGTGAGAATATGCAACGAATTTCCATGAAAAGAGCGGTACTTCTGCTTGGTGCGAGTGTGGTTGCGCTGGCCTCGCCAGCATGGGCTCAATCAGAGTCAGGGGCTGGCGAGGACCAGCCGGCTGAGGTCGAGCAGAGCCTGTCCCTCGACAAGATTGTCGTCACAGCTCAGAAGCGTGAGGAAGACCAGCAAACGGTTCCGATCTCCGTTACAACGGCGACCTCAGAGTTTTTGGACAAGAATGACATTCGTACACTTGCAGACCTGAACGGGTCGATCCCGGGCCTGTTCACGACCAATTCGGTGGCCTATAATACTGCCCCGGTCAGCGTTCGCGGTATTGGTGGCTCCAATGGCAGTGCGGCTTTCTTTAATGATGCGCCTGTCGCCGCTTATGTCGACGGTATTTTTGTTGCGCGGACGACTGTGCCAACGACAAATTTACAAGATATCGAATCTATTCAGGTTCTGCGTGGCCCCCAAGGTACGCTCTACGGTCGTAACTCAACCGCGGGTGCCATTTTGGTTACGACGAAAAAGGCAACCGATGAGTTCGAGGCTGAATTGAGCGGGGGCATTGCGCAGTATGATGAATATGATATTGGCGGGATTGTGTCCGGGCCTTTAGGGGAGAACCTTTCTGCACGGGCTTCTCTGGGCTATTCAAGCCGGGCGGGTTTTGGGCGTAATATTGCTGATAATAATAACAGTATTGGGGGTTCTGAGGATTTTACTGCCCGTCTTTCATTGAATTTCCAGCCGAGTGATGTGTTGGAGTTTAATTTGATTGGCGAGTTTTACTCGCGTAGAGCAGAGCC
>QIIJ01000524.1 GCA_003232595.1 Aurantimonadaceae bacterium
AAAAAATGGCAACCTGGCGCAAATCCGTCAACGCCCGCCTCACCTCAAATGAACGCCCGATCAACATGGCCCGGCTGATGCAGGAGATCAACAACACCCTGCCTGAAAATGGCCTGTTAATCGCCGATGGAGGCTTTGCCGCCCATTGGGGTGGCCTGATCTTCGATACCAAACGACCAGGCCGGGCCTTCGTGCCAGACCGTGGTTTTGCCTCCATCGGCTACGGCCTGCCCGGCTCCATGGGTGCCCAGATTGCGGCAGACGACCGCCCGGTCATAGGCGTGACCGGCGATGGCGGCTTCAATATGGTGGTGGGAGAACTCGAAACGGTTTTACCCTCGTCATCGTCAACAATGCGGCCTCCGGCTATGTCAAAGCCCTGCAACACCTGATGTATGGCAAGGGCAATTACCAGTCGAGCGATTTGATCGAAATGGACTATGCTAAGATTGCCGAAAGTTTCGGTTCGAAGATCCTGACATGATCGCCGGTGCCCTGAAATCTGCAATGGCTGAAAAAGGCCGGCCATCAATAGTCGACGTGGTTGTTACCCGCGACCCCGCTCACATGTTACCGGCAGTCGACAACCGCACAGTCAAGGTAAAAAAGGGGGACAGAGTAGCCTAATCGATATTGAATCAGCCCAATCGGCGTAATTGTCGCACATGGCGCTAACGAATTACCGTCGCCAGACACCGAAAAAACTTGCATTTCACAATTACTCATCCTAGGTCACTTGTGTGAATACCGGCGAAAGTCGGCGAATATCGGCGGAATATATCCTATCCCTTTGATTTTCTCCCTTCCAAAACGCCCCAATCACACCTCTGGAACAAGGTGAACCGGAGGAAACATCCAAAGTGAGACTATCAAGACAATGACTATCGGTACCGTAAAATTCTTCAACCAAACCAAAGGCTTCGGCTTCATTTCCCCGGAAGACGGATCAAAGGACGTGTTTGTGCACATCTCTGCCGTTGAGCAGTCCGGCTTAAGCACCCTGTCCGACGGCCAGAAGGTTGAATTTGAAGTACAACCAGAAGCCCGCGGCCCAAAAGCGGTTAATCTGAAAGAAATGTAAGCTTATCAGATTGCATCTAGGTGATGTAAAATTAAAGGGACAGGATGAAAATCCTGTCCCTTTTTAATTTGGAATTCCAGCAGCCAACTTATGAAATCGCCGCCAATACCTTTTCAGCCTCTTCAGCGCTGGTTTTGCCAGGGTTCATCAAACCATGCGGGTCGGCTTCTTCCTTGAAGGCCATTTGCACCGGGTCGATGACTTTCATGCCGCCCTCGGCGATTGTGTAAACATGGGCATCAAAAATGCCTGCGCCCAGTTCTTCAAAACGGTTGGAAATCTCGTAAAGCCGCTCTTTGCCGGTATATTTCACCAAGGGCAGGGCAAACAACTGGTAGTCCCCACGCTCTCGGGCAAATTCGTGATGCAGGTAAACCTCATCGCCAAATTCCGCCATGATCACCGCGTCGATCGCAGGTTTGTAGGGCTGCGGATAGGCCACCTGCAGATAGGTCCATGTTCGATCTGATTTCAGCGCCTGCAATGTTGTGTGGTTCCACGAACATTCATAAGTCGGCGGAATATCGGCAGCAGCCCTTTCCGCCTCACTCACCATCAGCGAAACCATACCGCCAAACCGGGCCGCATCCACCTTGAAAGCCTCAATCGTCTCCGGCCCGACCATGGCAAAAACCGCATGTTTGTCTGGCGGGAAATAATCCTTCAATTCACGATAAAACGCCGAAAAACGTTTGTCGACCACTGAAATCAGATAGATGTCATAATCCTCGCGACACAAGGCCTCGCCAAAACGGATACCTTGCTCATAATTGTCGAACAGCACAATCGCGTGGTGCCAGTCAACGGCGGGACGAACCGCGAGTTCGAGTTCCGTGATAATCCCGTTTGTGCCATAAGCATGATGCGCCTTTTGAATATCAGCCCCTTCAAGAATGATAATTCGCGGCTCTTCCTCAAGCGTCACAATACGCAGGGAACGCACATTGCCATCATCACGCAAAACCCCATGGCGCACCGAACCGATGCCACCGGAACCACCGGCGATAAAACCACCAATCGTCGCAATGTTGCGGGTTGAGGGCCACATGAGAAGCTCCTGACCTTCTTCATGCACCGCCTCATCCAGCGCCTCAATCATGATCCCGGCTTCGGTTCGCACAAAACCATCGCCGATTTCAAGCACCTTGTTCAGTTTCGTCAATTCCAGAATTATCCCGCCAACCAGAGGCACAGCCTGGCCGTAATTGCCCGTCCCGCCTCCACGAATGGTCACAGGTATCTTGAACTTTGCGCAGGCAGAGGCAACCTGGATCACTTCTTTTTCGTTTTTCGGCAACACCACCAGATGGGCACGGCAACCCTTAAGCTGTTCGTTTAAAACAGGGCTGTACCAGAAATAGTCGCGCGATTTAAGACGCACTTTTTGTGCGTCATCAATAATGGCAATTCCAGTAATTGCCGCCCGAAATCCATCCCAGTCGATCATGCTGTCACTCATTGAATTCCCTCACCCATTCAACTCCCGATA
>QIIJ01000371.1 GCA_003232595.1 Aurantimonadaceae bacterium
ATCGCGTTTCGAATGAGGAAGAAGCTGCATTGTATCTGCCACAGAATGCGCGGGTGTTTCTCGCTCTTGGCAGCCAATATCTGACACCGTTTTACCCATGCGACAAAATTCATTTTATCGTTCGGATGGTCGATCACCCAGAAAACCGGTTGCCGTTTGCGAACTACGAACTGATTGCACAAAAACCGCCCCTTGATTCAGCAGATGAATTACAGATCATGAAATCGCACCAAATCTCCCACCTGGTGTGTCGTAATTCAGGAGGAAAACGCGGTTATGCAAAAATTGCAGCTGCGAGAGAGTTGGCCAGTAGTCATGATTGACCAACCTGTTATTATTTCTGCCACTTAGGAACTGCGGGAACCTGTCAGAATCAACTCCTACAGAGCTTCTATGCGGCACGCTCGTCCAGATCTGACGAAGCCTTGTCAATATTGGTGCCGGATTTGTTTTTCAGATAGATGAAAACATCGCTCTTTTTCAAAGGCTTGGCAAAGTAGAACCCCTGCAGCAAATGACATGACATATCACTCAGGAATTTGACCTGTTCTTTGGTTTCAACGCCTTCCACTGTAATCTTCATATCAAGAGATTCACCCAGGGAGCCGATGGTCCTGAGAATGTCGCGGGCTGTGTTATCGGTATCAAGTGCCATGACAAATGAACGATCGATTTTCATTTTGTCAAACGGAAATTTCATCAGGTAAGACAGACTGGAATATCCCGTACCAAAGTCATCCATGGCTATGGAGACGCCAAGTGCCTTGAGTTCCCGAAGTGTCTCGATCACCTGATCAGGATTATTTATCAGCAGACTTTCTGTAACTTCCAGTTCCAGCCGCTTTGCGTCAAGCCCGGAAGATTGAAGGGCTTGTTTAACAACTTCAACAATCTGGTTTCTTTCAAACTGGTGGGCCGAGAGATTGACGGCAATTGTGAATTTTTCCGGCCATGAAACGGCGGTTCTGCAGGCTTCATTGATTACCCATTCACCAATATCATTTATCAGGCCGATTTTTTCTGCCAATGGAATAAATTCCGCCGGTGAAATCGTGTCCCGGATAGGATGAATCCAGCGAATCAGAGCTTCAAACCCTGTTGGTTCTTCCGTTACCGCATCCAGCAGTGGCTGGTAGTGTAATTCGAATTCGTTGTTTTCCAGTGCCTCGCGCAATTCAAATTCAAGAGCGCGGCGTTCACGGGCATCTGAATCCATCTCAGCCTGGAAGAACTGGAACACTCCCTTACCTTGCTCTTTTGCCCTGTAGAGCGCTAAATCCGCATTGCGCTGGATCTGATCCGGCCTGGTTCCATTCAGCGGGGCTTTTGCAATACCGACACTGGCGCCGATAGTAAGGACGTTTCCATCGATATCAAATGGAGCAGAAAGCGTATCTATTATGCGTTGGGCAAGGTCCGCCTCGCAGTTTTCTGCACTGCAATTATCGGCAAGGATTGCAAATTCATCACCGCCAATTCGCGCCAGCACGTCACTTTCCCGGACCTGCTCACGCAACCTTACGCCAATCTGTGCAAGCAGTTTATCACCGACAGGGTGGCCTTTGGTGTCATTCACAATTTTGAAATGATCAAGATCGATATAAAGAACCGAAAACGGCGTGCCAAATCTCTCCAGTCTTGCCACATGCTGGTTAAGCCGCTCGGTAAATTGGGTGCGGTTTACGAGGCCGGTCAAAGCATCGTTGTGGGCTAAAAACTTTACCCGTTCCTCTGATTTTTTTTGTTCGGAAATATCAGAGCAAACACCACGGAACCCACAATAGGTTCCATTGCCGTCGTAAACAGGCTGCCCTGTAATTGACCACCAATGCTGCTGGTTATTCAACAGCACCGGAATTGCCAGATCACGAAAAGTCAACCTGTTGCGAATGCTCTCCACAAAGGCTGAACAGGTTAAATTTAATTCTTCAGATTTTGAAGAAGCCAGATCAGCGGCATCTGATCCCGTTAGCTCATCAATTGTTGTTTCCGCGGCACAGGCAAAGCGTTCTGATACATTGATGATCCGATCAAATTGATCGGTTTCCCACAACCAGTCGCTGGATTTTTCTTCAAAATCCTTGAGCAAAAGACTGATTACAGCCTGTTGTTCTTTCAATTTTTCCTGAGAGGTAATTCGTTTTATCAGAGATCTGATATGTGATTTTCCAGAATAATAAAGAACTGCTGAGAAAACCATCAGCATGACAACCAGAATAGCACCAATTTGCGATCCATTCAGGACTGCTGCGATCAATGATCCGGTCAACAATGGAACAAGAAATCCGATCATTGCTCTTGGCATAGCTGCCAAAGAAAATCCGGCGCCACATACAACACCGGCAATAATGGTTCCCATATACAATAATTTAACAGGATCGCTTTCCGCCAGGGCCAACAGTGGCAATGCACCCCAAAGACTGCCATAAAACACGGTGGACAATACAAT
>QIIJ01000395.1 GCA_003232595.1 Aurantimonadaceae bacterium
GCCACAATCACCGGGGCCATGAGACTGGAGACAACGATATAATTTGCTGTAGTCGGCAGACCCATACCGAGGATAAGGCTCATTACCGCAACCAGTATCAGCATGACCAGCAGGTTGCCGCCAGAGAGAAATTCAACAAATTCACCGACCACCGTATGGGCGCCGGTAATCGTAATTGATCCTACGATAACACCGGCAGCGGCAGTGGCAATGCCGATGGAGATCATATTGCGGGAGCCGGAAACCATACCATCATAAGTTTCTGACAATCCGCGGCGAAACTTTTCGCCATAGCCACTTTCGCCACGGAAAAATGCTTTTAGCGGATGCTGGGTGACAGCGATGAATATCATTGCAAGGCAGGCATAGAACGCGGCCAGTGCAGGTGATAATTTGTCCGGCGTAGGTAAAATTGCCCACAGCAGAATTATGATGGGCAGCAGGAAATAAAGCCCTGTCCACGCGGTATCGGCCGCGTTGGGCAGCTCTAATATTGGTGCTTCGGGATCGTCCTTTTCAAGATCAGGCCGTTTTGAAGCCAGCCATGCCAGCACCAGATAAACTGTGCCGGCAATACCCATGACTGCATACATTGAAATTCCAGGATAAGCCGCTTTCACCCATCCAAGCGTGTAGTAGACAATTAGAAACAACAGTGCGATTGCAATGAAGCCGGTTAGAAAGCCAATGAGTTTGCGGGCAAATGTCATTGTCGACGGACGCTTGGGCAGGCCCTTGAGGTCCAGTTTGCAGGCTTCCAGATGCACGATGTAAACAAGTGCGATGTATGAAACCAGTGCCGGTAACAGTGCGTGTTTCAGCAATGTGGTATATTCAACGCCGGTAAATTCGGCGATCAGAAAGGCCGCTGCACCCATCACCGGCGGGGTCAATTGGCCGTTGGTAGAGGATGCCACTTCAACAGCGCCTGCTTTTTCAGCGCTGAACCCGGTTCGTTTCATCAGCGGAATGGTAAATGTGCCGGTGGTTACCGTATTGGCAATTGACGAACCTGAATAAAGCCCGCTCATGGCGGAGGCTATCACTGCGGCTTTGGCCGGGCCGCCACGAAAGTGGCCCAGTAATGCAAAGGCGATTTTGATGAAATAACCGCCTGCTCCGGCCTTTTCCAGAATTGCTCCGAACAGCACGAACAGGAATATCATCTGGGTTGAAATCGCCAGCGGCATGCCAAATACAGCCTCTTCCTGCATCCAGAAATGCCAGACACCTTTAACAAATGAAGCACCACCCCAGTTGCCGCCGCCAATGAATACGTAGGACACAAGTACGCCTGCAACGATGACCAGAGGCAGTCCTAGTGACCGATAAACTGAAAAGACCAGAACAATTATGCCGATTGATGCAACGGTCATATCGTATCTGATGTTGGGATGCACAAAATCGCCAGCCCGGTTGGCAATATTGCTGTCCATCACAATCATATAGAGAATAGCCAGCAGACCGAGCGACAACAGTGCCCAGTCATAAACCGGAATTTTGTTTCGCGGACTGGACTTGAAAAGCGGATAGGCGAGTGTTGCCAGAACGATTGCAAAACTAAGGTGAATTTTGCGCGAAATCGACAAATTGCCAACAAATTGGAAAAACTCGATTTTAGTAGCGACTGTCAGCATCGAGGGGAGCGGTGATGCGATATAAAGCTGGTACAACGCCCAGACAAAGCAGATTATCGGTATCAGGCTTCGCGCCCAGCCTGCCGGGTTTCTTGCCCCGGTATCAACTTGTGCCACCAGTTCATCGGCAGCTGACATTGTTTGATTGTCGCTCATTTTAATAGTCCTCCCAGGCACACTGAAACTTCAGCGCCTCTCCACCTGATATAATTCCCCGTTTTATTATTAAGCCGCTCTGTAAGGTGGCCCTGGTTTTTGTCGGGGATATGAAAACGGGAAGGCCGGTTTCAGGCCTTCCCGTTCAAAGCTCTGGATTACATCCAGCCTTTTTCTTTGTAATATTTAATTGCACCGGCATGAAGCGGCGCAGACAATCCGTCCTTGATCATTTCTTCAGGCTTCAGATTGGCAAATGCCGGGTGAAGCTTTTTGAATTGATCGAAGTTTTCGAACACAGATTTTACAACTGTATAAACAACAAGTTCAGGCACATCGGAGCTGGTGACGAATGTCGCACCAACACCAAATGTGGTAATGTCTTCCTTGTTGTTATACATGCCTGCGGGAATGGTCGCTTTACGATAGTAGGAATT
>QIIJ01000164.1 GCA_003232595.1 Aurantimonadaceae bacterium
GAGACTTGCGGAAATATTTCCCACACTGGCTGATCTGGGAGGCCCGATCTTTATCGCGACCGCGATGTTTATGGTGGCCATTACTATTTCGTTGAGTGTTTCGCTGCTGCTGACCGGTAAATTGCCGATTATGCCGATGGTGACCGGGATTGTGGTGCTGGTATTTGGCGGGCTAACGCTTTATCTGCAGGATGAGCTGTTTATTAAACTGAAGCCGACAATCGTTAATGTACTGTTTGGCGGGATTTTGCTGGGTGGGCTGTATTTTCGCCGGTCATTGCTGGGATACGTGTTTGACAGTGTATTTAAACTGGATGATGAGGGTTGGCGTAAATTGACATTTCGCTGGGGTGTATTTTTTCTCTGTCTTGCCATCCTCAACGAAATCATCTGGCGAAACTTCTCAACCGACTTCTGGGTTGCTTTCAAAGTATGGGGCATGATGCCGATTTCGATCCTGTTTACATTTTCCCAGATGCCGCTGATTATGAAGCATTCGACAGAGCCACTGGACAAAAACTGACCTATGCCTGCGATTTTCGCCGCGCCGCTTCAATCGATATAGCCAATAGAGCCATTGAGACCACGGCATTGGATAAGTCTGCATTGGCGCGCGATTCAAAGCTTGCCTGTTCAAGCCTTTCCAGCGCTTTTGCAAGAGCCGGAAGTTTCCAGATTGTCAGCGCTGCTGAAATTGCATTTTTCCGTTTGAACATTGGTGGCGGGCGCATGCGGGCCATGGCCGCTTGTGCCGATTGCCGGGATATCTCCATCTCAGATTTTGCCCGGTGCAGGGTTTGAAAATGGCGTTGAGCGGCACTTGCAATGACACTTGCATGGGTGCCCTGATCAAACAGTCGGCCGAGTGTGTCCTGGACCTGTTTCAGATTGCCGGTTGATGCGGCATCAATGACCTTATCGATTGCAAATGCGGAAGCATCGCCAACGATGGCGGCCACATCATCGGCGCTGATCGACTGTGCCCCCAATGCGTATAAACACAATTTTTCAATTTCGTTCCTGGAGGCCTGGCGATCCGCACCAACGAGCGAGGTGAGCAGTTCTCGAGCATCCGGATCGATTGTCAGCCCGGCGAGGTTTACCTCCTCGTCGATCATTGCATTGATCGACCGGTGGTCATCAGCATAACACGGCAGGGCGATGGCAGAGCTGGAGTTCTCTATGGCTTTTCGCAGGGGTGCATTTTTTTTCAGGTCGCCTGCTTCTATTAATACCCAGGCATCTTCCGGTGGCGTTGTCAGCACCGGATTGATAGACTTGGTCAGGTTCTTCTGAGTGGTCCCGCTGATCCATATCAGCCGACTGCCGCCAAACATGCCGATTGTGTGGGCGTCTTCGGCAACACGGTTTGAATCTGCCGCCGCTATATCGGCATCCATCCGGATCAGGCTGAAGGGGTCGGAGAGATCAATACCGGTGTTTTTGGCAAATTGCCGTGCCCGCTCATTGACCAGTCCGGTATTGGGGCCATAGATCAGAACTATTCGATATTTTTCATCCGGCCGACTTAGAAATCCATCAACCTCGTGGGCTTTTTTCTGGGCCATTAGCAGTTCTGATCCAAAGCCGGTTTATTGCCCTGCAAGCGCTGCAGCAATTGCCAACCGCAATTGCTCGGCAACTTCGCGGGCCGCACGATTTTCAGCGTCTCTTTCTGCCCGCTGGTTGGCGAAACTCTGGTTGGTGCGATCATAGGACGCCACAGCCTGTCTGATACCGGTTGCAAGCGTTACATTGTTAGCCTTGTCATTCAGGGTGTAAGAGGCTGTTACCATGACCTGTGCGGCCGTTGGTGCCTGGGTACTTGTGACAATTGAAATATTGGTGCGGACCGATTTTATGTCGAGCTTTAAAGTATGCGTTGCCCCTTCTGGTCGCCCGCCGCCATTGAGGCCGAATATCAAGTGATTACGCACCTGCTGACCGACCCGGGTGTCAACCTCCAGAATATCGACACCGGATAATTCAGAGCGGGTGGCTGTTGTCCCCGGCTTTTCGGCGTTGAGCGGCTGTACCTGACAGGCAGAGACGGAAAATGATGTCAGCGCCAGTAGACCTACCAGAACTAAAGGTTTTGTATATTGATCAAACCACGACATTGACGATCCTTTGCGGTACGACGATGAGCTTCCTGGGTGTTTTACCAGAAAGTGCGCTTTCTACAAAATCAAGCGATAATACGGCGGCTTCCACGGCG
>QIIJ01000236.1 GCA_003232595.1 Aurantimonadaceae bacterium
GTTGTTATCGATCCATGGCGTGATATTCATCATTGGGCTGCATATCGGAGGCCGCCGCGACACGGTTGGTCATATTAAAAAAACCGGCAACCGAAGCAATATCCCAGATATCCCGGTCGCTGAACCCCATATCGCGCAATTCCTGCCGGTCGTCTTCAACAATTTTTGCCGGATGGCTGGTCAGTTTGACGGCAAAATCCAGCATTGCCATTTGTTTTTTGCTGATATCGGCAATGCGGTAGTTCATGACAATCTGCTCTCCCAGTTTTGGATTGCCGGAAATGCCGCGAACGGCTGCGCCATGGGCAGTCAGGCAATAATAGCAGTGATTGACACTTGATACCGCAACCGCGATCATTTCGCGTTCAAGTTTGCTCAGTTCTGATGGCCCCAGCATCAAGTCATTATACATATCCGTGAAAGCGCGCAGTTTTGTTTCGTCAAAAGCGTATGCCGCCAGCACATTGGGCAGCAGGCCGAGTTTCTCGTGGCAGAGATCAAAATAAGCGCGGGTTTTTGGATCAAGCTCCCCGGTTGCGGGAATATTGAGGGCGATAACCCCTTGCTCTTTGCGATTTGTCATGTTCCTATTTCCATTGCGATCAGGGCTGTTAACCATTTCGTAATCGGTTTGCAATCTATGTTAGCATTTAGTTTGAAATACGCGTTTAAATTGCAATCAGATAGTGGTGGGCATCATGGTCGAACTCTCACGGAAGTCGTTAGTCTCAGGTGTAACAAAATCATTTTCCGGCGAAAAAAGCCACCTATTAAAAACACTGACCCACCATCTTTATGACAATGCCCCACTGGAAGACCTGATTGAACAGGGAAGTGATGTGCTTGCCACCGGTGTTCGCTCAATGCAAAAACGGCTCGGCCAGTACAGGTCGGGAAAACCGGTGATAAGTCTCAATTCCGCGAATCCGGCCGATGCAGATCATACCTGTTGCATTCTTGATATTGTTGCAGCCAACAAACCCTTCCTGTTTGATTCGGTTATGGGCGAGCTGGTGAGTTCAAGCCTTAATATCCGCCTTGTCACCCATCCAACCCTGAATTCGGTACTCAGTGCCAGTGGTCGGTTTTTGCGGCTCGGCGACAAATCGGGCAAAAAAGAAAAGCCCGCCCGCCTCAGCCTTATTCAAATCTATCTGGATGATATTAAGCCGAGTGAGCGAAAGCCTTTGATTGCGCGGCTGCAATCAGTGCTGAGTGCGGTTGAACTGGCAACATCGGACTGGCAGGCAATGCTTGCCCGTCTTGAGCAGGCAATTGTCGATTATCGCACCAATCCGCCACCAATTCCTGCGGTAGAAATTGCCGAAGCCGTGCAACTGCTTTCATGGTTGCGCGATGAAAATTTCACATTTCTTGGCATGCGGGATTATATCTTTTCCGGTGGTGCCAAACGCGGCACCCTGAAGCGGGCCGGGATCAAGGGACTTGGCATCCTTTCCGACCCGGATGTGAGTGTTTTGAAGCGGGGGCGCAAAACCGTTACCATGACGGCTGAAATCCGCGATTTTCTGCTCAGCCGTGATCCGCTGTTCATTTCCAAGGCTAATGTTAAATCCGTTGTCCACCGGCGCAGTTACATGGACTACATAGGGGTCAAACTTTATAATACAAACGGCAAGCTCTCAGGCGAGTTGCGCATTGTCGGCCTGTTCACTTCAACCGCGTATACGCGGTCGGTCAAGCGTATTCCGCTGATCCGTAAAAAAGTTGAAGCCGTACTTAATCAGGCAGGTTTTGAACCCGCCAGCCATTCCGGCAAGGCGCTGACAAATGTGCTTGAGACCTATCCACGTGATGAGCTTTTTCAGATGGACAGGGAGAAGCTTGCGATTTTTGCAAAGGTTGTTATGCGGCTTGGCGAGCGGCCAAGGGTGCGTGTGTTGCCGCGCATTGACAAGTTTGACCGCTACGTGTCGGTTCTGGTTTTTGTACCCCGCGAGCGCTATAATTCAGATGTCAGAATACGCATCGGTGACTATCTTGTAGAGGCCTATCAGGGCCGGTTGTCGGCCTATTATCCGTCATTTCCAGATAATGGCATGGCGCGGGTTCATTATATTATCGGGCGTTCGGGCGATAAAACACCGGATATTGACCACGAAATTCTTGAATCGGTTGTCAGCACAATTATTCTTACCTGGGAAGATGCACTGGGTGATGTTGCGCGTCAGGCCAAGGTTGATATTTCCAGACTTG